>JAIYBS010000128.1 GCA_027488415.1 Planctomycetaceae bacterium
ACGACATGCCCGAGCTCGTCGAGAAGGAGGCGAAGGCCGTCGCGCTCGCGATGAACCTGCCCGACGTCGTCGCCGTGGAACGCGGCGAGGGCGGAAAGCTCGTGAGCCCGGACGCCTCGGGCACCTCGGCCGCGGTCACCGTGCGCCGGGCCGGCGGCGAGCTCGTCGTCGTGAACCTGCCCGGCTCTGCCGCGCCCGTCAACAGCGTCGCGCTCGGGCATGCGCTCGTCGCGCAGTTCCCGGTGAGCCTCGAGCTCGCGGGCGTGATCCTGCTGATGGCGCTCTTCGGCGCCGTCGTGCTCGCCCGCCGCCAGATGCAGATGGCCGAGGACGAGCGCCGTGCAGCGGCCGGCATGCCGCGCATCGGCGAGGACTCCTTCGACCGCGGAGGTGCAGCGTGAACGCAGCCACGACCATGACCTCGATGCTCGCCTCCGCCCCGATGGCCCCCGCCGTCCCCGCGAACGTGCAGGTGACCCTCGCGCTCGCGCTGATCCTCTTCGCGATCGGACTCGTCGGGTTCCTCACCCGCCGGAACATGATCCTCATGTTCCTGTCCACCGAGCTGATGTTCCAGGCCGCCGCCCTCGCCTTCGTCGCGTTCGGGCGCATGTGGATGGACCTGAGCGGGCAGCTGATGGTGATCTTCATCCTCACCGTCGCCGCGGCCGAGGCCGCGCTCGCGCTCGGCCTGGTGGTGCTCCTGTACCGCCGCAAGGAAACGCTCTCGAACGAGGCCTGGGCCGAACTGAAGGAGTGACGCGCGCCGGACCGCCGAGCGCGACGCACCGTCCCCCACCCCGAAACACGGCCGAAACACGACCACCCACATGCACGCAGCACTCCTCCCAATCCTTGCGCTCGCCGCCGGCGACGGCTCGCACGCCGCGGCCGGCCACGACGCAGCGCACGCCGCCGCGCCCTACGCGGACGTCGGCGCGCTCCAGTTCGCCAAGGCCACCGTCGACGGCAGCTACGCCTGGCTGAAGTGGATGCTCCTGGCGCCGCTCGTCTCGGTCGTCCTGTGCGGCGCCTTCGCGGTCCTCAAGGTCCGCAACCGCCTGCCCGCGGTCTTCACCGTGGTCAGCTTCGCGACCGCGGCGGCCCTGGCGATCGCCCTGTACTTCCAGTGGAGCCCGACGCTCTTCTCCACCCACGCGCCGCTCTCGGTGCCGCTGATGGAGTGGATCAGCTTCAGCTGGGGCGACGGACCGTTCAAGTCCTTCACCGCGAACTTCGGCCTGTACCTCGACGGCATCAGCCTCCTCTGGATCCTGTTCGTGACCGTGCTCGCGACGCTGATCGCGCTGTACGCCAGCGAGTACATGGAGTCGGACGTCAAGGGCGGCTACGCGCGCTTCTTCTTCGCGGTCAGCCTGTTCGTGACGAGCATGCTCATCCTCGTGATGAGCGACAACCTCGTCGGCCTGTACCTCGGATGGGAGGGCGTCGGCCTCTGCTCGTACATGCTGATCGGCTACTACGCGACGCAGCCGGGCGCGGTGGCGGCGAACAAGAAGGCCTTCATCATGAACCGCGTCGGCGACCTCGGGCTCGCCCTCGCGATCTTCCTGATCTGGACCAACTACGGCACCGTCGAGTACGACGGGCTGTTCCAGGCGATCGCCGGCAGCGGATCTGAGACCGTGCAGGGCCACTGGTCGAAGGCCGCGATCCCGTTCCTCCTGCTGCTCGCCGTCTGCGGCAAGAGCGCGCAGGGACCGCTCTTCACCTGGCTGCCCGACGCCATGTGGGGTCCGACCCCCGTCAGCGCGCTCATCCACGCGGCGACCATGGTGACGGCGGGCATCTACCTGCTCGCGCGCATGGCGCCCTTCTACACGGTGCAGGCGATCGGCAGCGAGTGGGCCGAGACCGCGCTCCTCACCGTCGGCTGGATCGGCTGCTTCACCGCCTTCATCGGCGCGACGATCGCGTGCGGGCAGTTCGACTACAAGCGGGTGTTCGCCTACTCGACCATCAGCTCCCTCGGCTACATGGTGATGGGCCTCGGCGTCGGCACCGCCTTCGGCGGCGTCTACTACGTCTTCACCCACGCGTGGTTCAAGGCCCTGCTCTTCCTCACCGCCGGCGCGGTGATGCACGGCATGGCCGGCCAGGTCGACTTCCGCAAGCTCGGCGGCCTCCTGCGCGTGCCCGGGTTCCGGCTGACGATGGTCTGCATGCTGCTCGGCTGCCTGTGGCTTGCCACGGCTCCGTTCAGCGCGGCCGCCCTCTCGAAGGACATCATCCTCTACCAGGCGCTCACCAGCGACGTCGACCAGGTGCGCTGGATGGGCTGGATCGGCCTGCTGACCGCCGGCATCACGGCGTACTACGCGTTCCGCGTGTGGTTCCGGCTCGCGCTTGGCCCCGTGCGCATGGAGCCCGGGCCCGACCAGCACCACGGCCACGACGACCACGGCCACGACCACGGCGGGCACGACGCGCACGGGCATGCCTCGCACGCCCATGCCTCGCACGGGCACGACTCGCACGGTTTCCACCCGCACGCCCCCGGCCTGCGCATCAACTTCGTCCTGGCGGTGCTCGCCATCGGGTCGATCCTCGCCGGCCTTCCGAGCTACCTCGAGAAGTCCGAGGGCTTCAACTGGATCCAGCGCTTCGTGCAGAACTCGTCCGCATGGATCCGCGCGACGGCGGGTCCCGAGCACGGCCAGATCCTCGGCCGCGACGCGCACGGAACGCTCTTCCTGCTCGCGACCGGCGTCGTGGTGGTCGGCATCGCGCTCGCGTGGCTCCTGCACGCCGGCAACCGCGCGCTCGGCGACCGCCTCCGCGCCTCGATGCTGAACACGCCCGGCCTCAAGTGGCTCGCGCACGGCAGCGAGCACGGCTGGTGGGTCGACGGCATCTACAACGCGATGCTCGGCGTCCCCGCCTGGCTTGCCGCGCAGCTGCTCGCGTTCCTCGACCGCTTCGTGCTTGACGGCGTGGCCTTCGCGGCCATCGGCCGCCTGCCCGGCTTCGTTGCCCGCGTCTTCCAGCCGCTCTACACCGGCACCGTGCAGGGCTACGCCCTCACGATGGCCGGCGGGATCGGGCTGATCGTCGCCTGGGTCGTCTGGATCTGGCTCTCTGGAGGTGCCTCGTGACGCTCGCCGTCCTTCTCATCGTCCTGCCGCTCGCGGGCGCGTTCCTCTGCCTCGGCTCGACCGAGCGCGCGGCGAAGGCCGTCGGCATGCTGACGGGCCTCGTGGTGCTCGGCGTGGCGACCGCCATGGCCTTCGAGTTCCCGGCGTGGACCAGCGGCGAGTTCTGGCCGAACGCCGAGGGCTGGCGGCTCTTCTCCGCCTTCGGCGTCGACTTCCTGCTCGGCACCGACTCGATCGGCATGCTGCTGATCCTGCTCACGGCGCTCCTGATCCCGTGCAGCATGCTGGTGAGCTTCAGCTCGATCACGCAGCGCCAGCGCGGCTTCTACGCGCAGTTCCTGTTCATGGAATCGGCGGTCATGCTCGCGTTCCTCGCGCGCGACGTGATCCTCTTCTACATCGGCTACGAGTTCACGCTGGTGCCGCTGTTCCTGATCGTCGCCGTCTGGGGCGGCCACGAGCGCCGCGTCGCCGCGGTCAAGCTCTGGGTCTACAGCTTCGTCGGCTCGGTGGTCTCGCTCGTCGGGTTCATCTACCTGGCCGCGGGCAACGCCGCCGCCAACGGCGGGGCGCTCGACTTCAGCATCTCCTCGCTCGTCGAGTACGGCTCGAACCTCCCCGCCTCGACGCAGTGGTGGGTGTTCCTCGCCATCATGGGCGGCTTCGCGGTGAAGGTGCCGTTCGTCCCCGTCCACTCCTGGCTGCCGCTCGCGCACGGCGAGGCACCCACGGCCGGCTCGGTCGTGCTGGCGGGCATCGTCATCAAGATCGGCCAGTACGGCGCGCTCCGCTTCGCCTTCCCGATGGCGCCGGAGGGCGCACTCGCGCTCGCTCCGTTCTTCAGCGCCCTCGCGCTGGTCGGCATCCTCGCGATGAGCCTCGTCTGCTGGGTGCAGAACGACGTCAAGCGCCTGGTCGCCTACAGCTCGGTGGCGCACATGGGGCTCGCGCTGCTCGCGATGTTCGCCTTCAACGTGGTCGGCATGGAGGGCGCGGTCCTCTACATGGTGAACCACGGCCTCTCGACGGCCGGCATGTTCATGTGCATCGGCATCATGTACGAGCGCTACCACACCAAGGACATGGAGGTGGTCGGCGGGCTCATGCAGCGGATGCCGGTCTGGAGCGTCTTCATGGTGTTCTTCGCCATGGCGTCGCTCGCCCTGCCGGGCCTGAACGGCTTCGTCAGCGAGTTCCTCTGCCTGATGGGCGTCTTCACCGCAGACAGCGGCGTGATGACCGGGTTCCCGGGCATCCTCGGGCCGGCGTACGCCTTCCTGGCCGCGCTCGCGCTCGTCCTCGGCGCGCTCTACGTCCTCCGCATGCTCCAGAAGTTCGTGTTCGGCCCGCTCCGCGAGCCGCACGGCGACGGCCATGGCCACCACGGCCATGACCATCACGCCCACGGTCACCAGGCATCCGGTCACCAGGTCGTGAAGGACGTGAACGGCCGCGAGATCCTCGCGATGCTCCCGCTCGCCGTCGGCTGCATCGTGATCGGCATCTGGCCGAGCCCGATCCTCCGTGCGGTCGAGCCGGCCGCCGCGAACATCGTTGCCCCGTACGTGAAGCTCATCGAGCGCGATGCCGCGATGGCCGCGCCCAAGACCGCCCTGGCAACTCCGGCAGCCGCCGAGGGAGCCGCACAGTGAATCCCGACCCGACCATGCCGATCCTGGCCTCCGCCTCCTCGCTCGGGCCGAAGTTCTCGCTGATCATGCCGGAGATCGTGCTCTTCGTGGGCGCGGTCCTCTGCGCGGTGATGGGCCTCTCCCGGTCCCGCACGGTGCGGACCGCGGTGCCGTGGATCGCGGTCGCCTCGCTCGCGGCGACCTTCGCCGCCATGCTCAAGGTGTGGACGCCCGAAGCCGCGGCCGCCGCCGAGCTCCCGATGCCGATGCTCGGCAAGTACGTGATCGCCCTGCTCTGCGTGGTCGGAGTCGGCCACGTGCTCGCGTCGGCGGGCAGCGTCGACCGCTCCGTCGAGCGGCAGATCGCCTCGGGCGCGGGCGCCTTCGACCCGGTCCGCGTGATCCAGGGCGAGTTCTACGCGTTCCTCCTGCTGTCGCTCTGCGGCGGCATGCTGATCTGCCACGCGACCGACCTGGTGTGGCTGTTCCTTGCCTTCGAGCTCTGCTCGCTGCCGACCTACGTGCTCGTGGCGATCGGCCGCGGCGCGGACCGCAGCATGGAGGCGGCGATCAAGTACTTCTTCCTCGGCGCGATGAGCACGGCCACCATGCTCTTCGGCTTCGCGCTGCTGTACGGCGCGACCGGCACGCTCGAGCTCTCGGCGATGTCCGAGGCGTTCCAGCTCCAGGCGCAGACCACCGGGATCGGGAGCGTCGCCATCGTCGGCGTGCTGCTCGCCGTGATCGGCATCTGCTTCAAGCTCGCCGCGGTCCCGATGCACTTCTACGCGCCGGACGTGTACGAGGGCGCCTCGAGCCCCGTCGCCGCGTTCATCAGCTTCGTGCCGAAGGTGCAGGGCTTCGTGACGCTCGTGCTGCTCCTCTCCACCGTGGGCTGGGGCGCGGCGGGCGACGGCTCCACGCCGCCCGTGATCGCCGCGGTGCTCTGGATGATCGCCGTGCTGACGATGACGCTCGGCAACATCGGCGCCCTCCTGCAGCGCTCGGCGAAGCGGATGCTCGCGTACAGCTCGATCGCGAACTCGGGCTACATGCTCGTCGGCATCCTCGCCGGGCCGAAGATCGGCGTCGACGCGACGTTCCTCTACCTGCTCACCTACGGCGTCGCGAACCTCGCGACCTTCGGCGCCCTCGCGGCGATCGAGCGCAACGGCCACGAGGTCGACTCGCTCGACGACCTCGCCGGCCTTCGGGTCCGTGCGCCGCGCGTCGCGGTGGCGCTCGC
Source organism: Planctomycetaceae bacterium (assembly GCA_027488415.1). Taxonomy (GTDB): domain Bacteria; phylum Planctomycetota; class Phycisphaerae; order Phycisphaerales; family SM1A02; genus UBA966. The sequence continues at coordinate 5,994 of JAIYBS010000128.1, forward strand.
GATCGGCGCGCTCAGCCTGACCGGCATCCCGCCGATCCTCGGGTTCTGGGGCAAGCTCGACCTGTTCGTCGCGGCTGCCGAGAGCCAGCAGCGTGCGCTGCTCGTGATCATGGCGCTGAACAGCGGCGTGGCGGCGTTCTACTACCTGCGGCTCGTGGCCGGCCCATTCGTCCAGGAGCCCACTCCCCGCACGCAGGGAGTGACGCCCGTGGCGAGCCTGTGGCCCCGCGTGAGCGCGGTGGTGTTCGCGGTCGGCTGCCTGGTGCTGCCGTTCGCGGCCAACCAGCTCAAGGGCGAGTCGGCCTCGGCGGCGGTCGCCTCCGGCGCCGCGAAGCCCGTGCTGACGGCCGAGAAATGACCCGGAGAATCGCTCGCAGCAAGCCCGCCAAGGGGGCTGCGGCGCCTGCCGGAAGTCGGTACAATCTTTCCTCCCCCGTGGAGACCACGGCGGGTACGCGACCGTAGCTCAACTGGATAGAGCATCGGTCTACGAAACCGAAGGTTGCTGGTTCGAGCCCAGCCGGTCGCGTTCGAGACGCCCCCAGCCCCGCGCTGGGGGCGTCTTGCTTTACCGGGTGTCCGACCCGGCGGACGCGGCATCCGTCGCCAGCGGCACCAGCGTCACGGCCAGCAGTCCGGCGCGGAGCCCGTTCAGCCAGCCGAGCTGGAAGCCCAGCGCATCGAGGAACGCGGGCTCGAGCGGCAGGAGCACGAGGCCGGCCGCCGCCGCCCCCATGAAGGCCGCCGGTCGGAGCCGATCGGCCGGGCCCGTCCGCCAGGCGATCGAAGCGCCAACGGCAGCCACGGCAACCGCCACGATCGGCACGACGAAGGCGAAGGACGCCGCCGGTACGGCCCACGCCGCGGCGACCGCGACGGCCGCCCACGGGGACCATGCGCCGCACATCGCGCTCCACGGGTCCACCCGGCACCGGGCGAGCCATGCGCCGATGCCGATGGCGGCGACGACGGCCGCCGCGAACAGCGCCGCGTCGAGCACCTGAAGCCGAAGCGGCGCGGTCGCCATCGTCATCCCCGCGGTGCGGGCCGCCGCGCCGAAACCCCACCCGACGCACGCCAGCAGCGCGACCACGGCGACGGACGCCGCGACCACGATGCCGGCAGCACGACCCGGCGCTCGGTGCGACGGTCGCGCCGCACCGAACGCACCGAACGCGCAGCACGCGCCCAGCGCAAGCACGCCGCCGACGGCCATCGTCAGCGTCCACTCCTCGGGCCAGCGCAGCATCGCCACCCCCGCGAGGTCGCCGAACACGGCACGCCCGGCCGGGATGCCTTCCTCCGGCAGTTCCTCGTCGAGCGCGCGGACGAGCGAGATCGCGGTCATCCCCATGTGCGCCCTGGTCGCCGCCGACTGGCGCTCGACGGTGTCGTCCGGCGTGTGGTACGCGCCGACGTCGCCGACGAATGCGACGTTGAAGCCGCTGATCCCCTGCCGGAGGAAGACCGTGAAGTCGGTTCCGTTCGGCATGGCGCCGTAGACGACGCCCATGAGCGAGTTGGCGCGCACGGCGGGCACGCGCCGCGCGAGGATCGACGAGAGCCACGCGGTTTCGGGCCCGGTCTCGAAGACGAACGCCGGCCCGGAGGCGCCGCGGGCGTCGAGGTTGACGACGGCGCGCAGCTCCGCGGCCGCCGGATCCTGCGCCAGGAACGCCTGGGCCCCGAGCAGGCCGCGCTCCTCGCCGTCCGTGAGCACGAGGAGCGTGTCGTGGAGAGGCGGATCGGCAAGCAGGCTCCGAGCCACTCCGAGCGCGCATGCGACGCCCGCGCCGTCGTCCGACGCGCCGGGCGCGCCGGGCACGCTGTCGGTGTGGGCGACCACGGCGATTCGGGCGGGTCCGTGCACGCGCCCGGGGATGCGTGCCACCAGGTTCTCAAGATCCACGGCGCCCGCCCGGCGCTCAACCCGCGCGGACCGTCGCTCGACCGCGAGCCCGAGGCCGGAGAGCACCTCGACCACCCGGTCCCGCCCCTGCGCGGCGCCGGCGGAACCCACCACCCGCGGTGTGCCATCGCCGACAAACGCTCGGAGATCCGCGGTGGCACGGGATTCGTCGAACCCCACCCCGGCAGGATCGCGCCCCTGCGTCGGCCACCGTTGGAGCGCCAGACCCAGCGTGCCGCTCAGGAGAAACACTGTCACTCCGCAGAAAAGCCAGCGACCCACGCCCGAAATGAAGTTTGAACGTCCGAAAAGCGCCATGTTTCGCGAACCCGCAGTTGATATGGGGCGTTCTTGCAGGGTCGGGCTAGACTCGGCGTTGGCCTCGCTCAGTTCACGGCAGGCGCCCGACGACTTTCCACATCAGGAGACTATCACGATGCGTTTCATCACGATGATGGGCACGGCTGCCCTCACCATGACGGCTGCCTCCCACGCTCAGTCGATCCTCATCAACGAGATCCGGACCGGCAGCGCCAACGCCGAGTACATCGAGCTGAAGGGAACCCCGGGCGCGTCGCTTGCCGGCATGTCGATCGTCGTCATCGGCGACGGGACCTCGACCGGCACCGCCATCACCCGGACCGGCGTGGTCGAGTGGCTCTACCACTTCGCCGCCACCGACGTGATCGGCAAGAACGGTTTCCTCGTCCTCCACAACCCGGGCGACGCGATCAGCGGCGCGTTCCCGTTCACCGTGACGCCGGGCGCCACCGACCTCCCGTGGCCGCTCCCGGTGTCGGGCCTCGCCGCCGACACCCAGATCGAGTCGCCTGACAACCAGACGTACTTCCTGGTCACCGGCTACTCGGGCACCGACACCTTCATCACCCGCGCGCCGAACGCCGGCTCGGGCGGCCAGGACCTCGACACGAACGACGACGGCACGCTTGATGTCACGCCGTGGACCTCGATCGTCGACAACGTCGTCCTGAAGGAGACCAACGGCAGCACCCCGCTCGCCGGCCAGGACTGGTGGTACGGCACGAACTTCTGCGGGCCGTTCATCTCGCGCACGCTGGTTCAGGCCTCGAGCGGCACCACGATCGCCGGCTGGGACTTCCAGACGACGACGAACGGCGGCACCGCCGCCGCGGCCAGCCCGAACACCCCGAGGCTCTTCAACGCCAACGCCGGCGCGGGAGCGATGTATCTCGACGGCACCAACGGCTCCAGCAACTGGCTCGCGACCGAGCTGAACGCCTTCACCGGAACCGGCGTGAACGCGACCGGCACCGGCACCGGCGGCAACGGGCTCGACCCGGCCACCAGCACGACCTCGAGCGTCGCGCTCGTGGGCAGCGGCGCCAACGGCAAGGCGGTCGTCTTCAAGTTCTCGATGGCGACCTTCGCCGGCGTGAACCCGAGCTACGCGACCCGCACCTCCGGCACGACCACCGGCTTCACCACCCAGCAGTGGGCGTGGAGCACGGACGGCTCGAGCTGGACCGACATCGACGTCTTCAACGGCTTCACCACGAGCTTCGTGCTCAAGCAGCTGGCGCTCCTGAACGCGATGGACGGCGCCCAGGACGCGTACCTGCGCCTGACCTTCTCCGGCGCGACGACGACCACCAGCAACAACCGCCTCGACAACGTGCTCATGCTCTCGAACGCGGTGACCACCGACACGGTCGTCACCAACTACGCGGGCCCCATCCACGGCTACCGCACGTCGACGGGCACGTGGGCGATCGGCACGGCCTCGGCCACCGCGAGCCCGATGGACACCGTCGGTGCGGAGAACCTCGACCCCGCGACCTACGCCTGCGGCGACGCCGGCGCGGGCGACTGCGGCACGGCGCACAACAACGCGTTCTGCGCCGATAGCTGCTGCTGCACCTACGTGTGCAACGCGGATCCGTTCTGCTGCCAGGTCCGCTGGGACTCGATCTGCGTGACCAAGTCCAGCGAGTGCGCGGCCAACTGCACCGCGCAGCCCTGCCCGGCTGACTTCGACGCGGACGGCACGGTCGGCGGCGCCGACCTCGGCGTGCTGCTCGGCAGCTGGGGCGGCTCGGACCTCGACCTGACCGCCGACGGCATCGTGAACGGCGCCGACCTCGGCGTGCTGCTCGGCGCCTGGGGCGCGTGCCCCTGACCCCCGGCGCATGACGCGGTCCGGGCACACGCCCGGGACATCCTGAGACCCATCCCAGGCCCGGCCGATCCAGATCGGCCGGGCCTGCGTATCTTTTCACCATGCTGACCGCCGCACTCGTCGCGGGCGCGTGGATCGCGCAGGCCACGTCCGCCACCCAGACGCCGCCGGGCGGACCGGGCACGACGCCCCCCGGCGCACCCGCCGGCGGCTCGTTCAGCACCATCTCCGGCCGCCCGCCCGAGCTGCCGCTCCAGCGCCTCGATGCCCGCATCTGGGAGGCGAAGCTCGAGGCGAGCCTGTGGGCCCCGAGCATGCGTCGCGGCGACACCGAGACCATCCAGCTCAAGGACATCCGGGTCTGGATGCCCTTCGTCCTGCAGTCCACCTGGAGCTCGGTGGACGCCTCCACCATCAAGACCGACATCTGGATCCAGGGCCAGCGCCACCCGGCACCGGCCGACGCGACGTCGTATCGCCAGGGACTTTCGCAGGGGCTCGCCGCCGTCGGCATGCTCATTCCCGAGGTGAAGGGCCAGAGCCTCAAGTGGACCGTCAGCTGGTACGAGCAGTGCTGGGCGTCGCAGGTGGACGAGGCCGCGGCCGCGCGCATCACCTGGCCCGCCGACTGGCCCGCCGAGGTGAAGGAGTGCCTCGAGGCGCAGCCCGGCGTCGAGGCCGGGCACGCGGACTTCAAGGCGTTCGTTAACCGCGTCAGCGGCGGCAGGCTGCGACAGGTCACGCCGTGGGTCGCCGCGAAGGAGCTCGTCCGCGCGACGATCCAGGCCTACACCTCCGTCGACATGGACGGCACGCGCATCGAGAACAGCTTCCCGCGCGGGGTCATCTTCAACGGCGCGTGGCAGTCGATGAAGACCGGTACCGGCTCGATCCACGACGTCACCGCCTCGTGCGTCGCGGTGCTGCGTACGGCGGGGATCCCGGCGCGGATCGTGCTCGGGCTCACCGAGGTGCCCGTCTCGAGCGGCGTCACCAAGGCGCGCTTCGTGAGCTGGGCCGAGTTCTACCTGCCGAACGCGGGCTGGGTGCCGTTCAACCCGGCGGACCTGCGCGGCAGCATCCGGGGCGGGCTGTCGATCGAGCGCCCGTGGCCGAGCTTCGGCACCTGGGACGAGCTGAACACCTACCTGCCCATCTGCTACGGATTCGCCGCACCGGTGCCCGGCGCGGCGAGCATGCCCTACCCGGCCGGCTACGTCTGGACCGCGCGCGGCCAGATCGACCTGAGCCGCGCGAGCGACGCGGTCACGCTCCAGATCATGGGGCGAGGCCGGCCGAGGAAGTGACGCGCGGAAACCGCGGCGCGCGCGCAAGGCGCGATCAGTTCGGGACCTTCACGAAGCTCACGATGCGGGGCTTCTCGCCGGGGCGGTCCACCGACGAGCGGTCGACGGTCATCATGTAGCGCGAGTCGTCGACGATCAGCTCGGGGTCGGTGCCGTTCCACTGGCCGGTCAGCCGGTCCTGCTTGATCGTGCGGATCCGCACCCACACGGTGAAGACGTCGCTGCGCGTGGTGGCGATGTTCGAGATCCCCTTCAGGATCTGG
>JAIYBS010000340.1 GCA_027488415.1 Planctomycetaceae bacterium
CGTCCAGGCTCATGGCGCCCAAGTCGCCATCGAGCCGGTCGCGGAGGCTCACGGTGCCCGCCGCCTCGTCGCGCGGCCCGCACACGACCATCATCGGGATCAGGTCGAGCTGGGCCGTGCGGATCTTGGCGCCGAGTTTTTCGGCCGCGAGGTCGAGGCCGGTCCGGAGACCGGCCGCCTCGAGCCGGGCCTTCACCTGCAGGGCATACGCCTCGCTCTTCTCGCTCACCGGAATCACGCGCACCTGTTCGGGGGCGAGCCACAGCGGAAACGCCCCGGCGAAGTGCTCGATGAGCACGCCGACGAACCGCTCCATGCTGCCCAAGGGCGCGCGGTGGATCATCACCGGCTGGTGCTTGGCGTTGTCGGCCCCGATGTACTCGAGGTCGAACCGCTCCTTGCTCGGCAGGTTGTAGTCGAGCTGCACCGTGCCCAATTGCCACTCGCGGCCGAGCGAGTCGTTGACCACGAAGTCGATCTTCGGGCCGTAGAAGGCCGCCTCGCCGGGCTCCTCGCTGAAGGGCACGCCGAGCGTGCGCGCCGCGGTGCGGCACGCCTCCTCGGCCTTGTCCCAGTTCTTCGGGTCGCCCACGTACTTGGCGCTGTCCGGGTCGCGCAGGCCGACGCGGACGCGGTAGTCGTTCATGCCGAGCGTGCCGAAGATGAGCTTCACGAGGCTCAGGCAGCCCAGGAGCTCGTCGGCCACCTGGTCCTCGCGGCAGAAGAGGTGCGCGTCGTCCTGCGTGAAGCCGCGGACGCGGGTCATGCCGCCGATCTCGCCGGACTGCTCCCAGCGGTAGACGGTGCCGAACTCGCTCAGGCGCACCGGCATGTCGCGGTAGCTGTGGGGAGAGCTCGCGAAGATGCGGATGTGGTGCGGGCAGTTCATCGGCTTCAGCAGGTAGCCGTCGATCTCGCCCTTCTCGAGGCGGTTGGCGAGCTCGCCGCAGGTGCAGCCCTCCTTCGCGAGCGAGGCGAGCTGGTCATGCTCGATGACCGGCGGGTACTGGCTCTCGCGGTAGTAGGGGAAGTGGCCGCTCGTGCGGTAGAGGTCGAGCTTGCCGATGTGCGGCGTGAAGACCTGCGTGTAGCCCTGCTTGCGGAGCTCCTCGCTGATGAAGTTCTGCAGCTCCTGGCGCACGATCGAGCCGTTCGGCGTCCAGAGGATCAGGCCCTGGCCGACCATCTCGTCGATGTGGAAGAGGCGCAGCTGCTTGCCCAGCACGCGGTGGTCGCGCTTCTTGGCCTCGTCGAGCTGCGTGAGGTGCGCGGCGAGCTCCTCCTTGGTCGCGAAGGCGGTGCCGTAGACGCGGGTGAGGCGGTCGAGCTTCTCGTCGCCCTTCCAGTAGCTCGACGCGAGGCTCGTGACCTTGAACGCGCCGATCTTGCCGGTGGCCGGGACGTGCGGGCCGCGGCAGAGGTCCTCCCAGTCGGTGCCGGGGGCGCCGGTGGCGTACCAGCTGAGGGTGGTGCTGCCGGCCTCCTGCGCGCGCTCGGCGTTGTCGACCTTGAACTTGCTGCCCTCGGCCCGGAGCTTCTCCATGCCCTTCGCGGCGGGAAGCTCGTAGCGGGTGAAGGGGCGGTTCTCGGCGACGATCCGCGCCATCTCCGCCTCGATCGCGGGGAAGTCGTCGGTGCTGATCGCCTTGCCGCCCTCGAAGCTGATGTCGTAGTAGAAGCCCGTCTCGAGCGGCGGGCCGTAGACCAGCCTGACGTGCGGGAAGAGCCGCTGGATGGCCTCGGCCATCACGTGCGCGGTGCTGTGGCGGATCAGGAACAGGGCGTCGGCATCGGCGCCGCCCTCGCGCTTCTTCGGCGTGACGATCGCGAGCGCGCAGTCTCGGTCGAGCACGGTCGAGAGATCACGCAGCTCGCCGTCGACTTTCGCGCCGACGGCGGCCTTCGCGAGGCCGGCGCCGATCGAGGCGGCCACCTCCGCGGCGGTGACGGGAGCGGCGAATTCCTTGACGGTTCCGTCGGGAAGCGTGATCCGGGGCATGGAACGCGAAGGGTACCGAAATCCGTTCCAGGTAAAGGTGGCACCAATTTCCCTTCCGCTCCGGCCGCGCGATGCGGTGGCCGCAGGGAAATTGGTGCCACCTTTACCTGGAACGGATTTCGCCCCCGGCTTACCCGCCGAACAGGTCGGGATGCCCCGGCGACGGCGTCGGGCGGTCGGCCAGATCCTCGATCTCGCGCTGGAACTCGCCCACGGTGCTGAACTGGTAGTACTCGCTCGCGAACCGGATGTACGCAACGTGGTCGACCGCGCGGAGCTTGTCGGCCACCCGCTTGCCGATCGCGCGGCTCGGGACCTCGCGCTCGTACTCGCGGTGCATCTCCTCCTCCACCTCGCGCACCACGCGCTCCTTCTGGCTCGCGGGCACCGGCCGCTTGCCGCAGGCAGCGACGATGCCGCGCATCACGTTCTCCGGGCTGAAGGGCACCCGCGTCCCGTCGCGCTTCACCACCATCAGCCGCTCCGTGCGCTCCACCCGCTCGTAGGTGGTGAACCGCTTGCCGCACGCGAGGCACTCGCGGCGCCGGCGGATCGCGTCGCCGGCGTCGCTCGGCCGGCTGTCGATCACCTTGTCCTTGTCGCGGTTGCAGTAGGGGCAGTGCATGGTTCGCTCGCGTGGACCGCGGCCGGCGCGCTCAGATCTCCTCGATCTCGGCGATCTTCTTCTCGAGGAGCGTGTCGATCTTCGCCGTGTACGTCTTGGTCAGCTCGTCGACGGACTCCTTCGCGCCCTCGGCCTGGTCCTCGGTGACGCCGGCCTTCTTGTCGGCGAGCAGGGCGTCGATCGCCTTGTTCGCGTCGCGCCGCTCGTTGCGGACGACGACCTTCGACTCCTCGGCCGTCTTCTTCACCTGCGTGACCAGCTGCTTGCGGCGGTCCGAGCTCGGCGCCGGCACGCTGACGCGCACCGCGTTGCCCTCGGCGACGGCGCGCACGCCGATGCCCGCGGACTCGATCGAGCGGACGATCTCGCCCTTCGAGCCCGGGTCGAACGGCTTGACGATCAGCGTCGTGGCGTCGGCCACGTTGATCGCGGCCAGCTCGCGCAGGTCGGTGCTCGAGCCGTAGTAGTCGACCTTCACGTACTCGAGCAGCGCCGTGGTGGCGCGGCCCGTGCGCACGCCGCGCAGCTCGCGCTGGAAGTAGTCGACGCTCGTGTTCATGCGGTCCTCGGTCTCGAGGAGGATCGTGTCGATGTCCATGGCCTGCCTTTCGTTCCGTTCGCGTCAGTTCGTGACGACCGTGCCGACCGAGGAGTCCCCGTCGAGCACGCGCTGGATGTTGCCCTTGCGGCGGAAGTCGAAGACCACCACCGGCAGCTCGTGCTCCATGCACATGGTGAGCGCCGTGAGGTCCATCACGCCGAGCTGCTTCTCGATCGCCTCCGAGAAGGTCAGCTTCTCGTAGCGCGTCGCCTTCGGGTCCTTCTTGGGGTCCGCCGTGTAGATGCCGTCGACCTTGGTGGCCTTGAGCACGGCCTGCGCGCCGAGCTCGATGCCGCGCAGGCTGGCGCAGGTGTCGGTCGTGAAGAACGGGTTGCCCGTGCCGGCGACCAGGATCACCACGCGGCCCTTCTCCATGTGCCGGATGGCGCGCGCGCGGATGAAGGTCTCGGCGACCGCGGTGAGGTTGATCGCGCTCATGACGCGCGCCTCGATGCCGACGTGCGCGAGCGCCTCCTTGAGCGCGAGGCCGTTGATCACGGTGCCGAGCATGCCCATGTAGTCGGCGGTCGACTGGTCGACCTTCCCGGTCGCGGCCAGGCGCGCGCCCCGGATGATGTTGCCGCCGCCGACGACCACCGCCAGCTGCAGCGGGCTCGCCTTCCGGTACGCGTCCGCGATCTCGTCCGCGAGGAGCCCGAGCTCCTCCGGGTCGATGCCCAGCTCTCCGGGCTTCGAGAGGCTCTCGCCGCTCACCTTCAGCACGACTCGATCGAAGCGCTTGGCCACGCGTTCTCCTGGTGGGGGTTCGGCGCGACGGCGCCGGGACGGAGCATGGTAGATCGCGCCGATCGGTCCGTGTCGTGCGCGAAATCGGCGGGAAACGGCCGCCGTTTCCCTACCATGCACCGCATGGACGGCGTTCCGGCCACCCCACGCACGAGCCCCGGCGCCGACCGCGCGCGGGCGTGGCGATCCGGCCTGCGCTGGATGCTGCTCGGGCTCGCGCTGAGCCTGCCGGTACACGCGTCGCTCCTCGTCTGGCTCGCGGTGACGACGGTCGATCGCGCGGGTGCGCCGCGGCCCGGCGAGGTCGTGATCGAGACCTCGGTCCTCCCGGAGGACGCGGGCGCGGTCGAGTCGACGCCGAGCCCCGAGGGCACCGCGGCGCCGCAGGGACCCGAGGTCGAGTCGAGCACGCCGAACGTCCCGGCATCGTCCGTCGAGGATCCGCTCGCGGGCGGCATCGGCGAGGGGACCGGGCTCGGCGACGGCGGTGCCGACGGGTTCGGCGGCTTCGGCCCCGGGGGCGGCGGCGGAAGCGGGCTCGGCGGCGGCGCCGGCGGCACCAGCTTCTACGGCGTCGGCGGGCGCGGCACGCGCTTCGCGTACATCGTCGACAAGAGCGCCTCGATGGGCGGCCGGATGGGTGAGGCGAAGGACGAGGTCTACAAGTCCATCGCTGCGCTGCCCGACTTCGCGTCGGTGTTCGTCGTGTTCTACGACAGCTCCGAGCCGTGGGCGTTCAGCGACCGATGGGAGCGAGTGCGCTCGAGCACGATGCAGAAGCTGAAGGCCTGGCTGAAGGACGTCGGTCCGTCCGGCGGCACGCAGCCGATGCCGGCGTTCCGCTCGGTCTTCTCGCTCGACCAGCGGCCGGACGTGATCTTCTTCCTCTCCGACGGCGAGATCCCGCCGGACACCATCCAGCTGATCCGCCAGCTGAACGCGCGCGGCAAGCGCGTCACCGTCAACACGATCGCGTTCGGCGAGGACGCCGGCAGCGCGCAGCTTCGGCAGATCGCGCAGGAGTCCGACGGGCAGTTCCGGGAGGTGCGCCCGCGCGCCGGGGCGCCCCGCGACGGCGGGGTGCGCGACGGGAATCCAGCGGCTCCGGGCGGCGGGCAGCGCGGGGGACGCCCGTGACGAAGCGCGTTCGTGCGTCGTGCCCGGCCGCTCGCGGAGCCCTCGCGCTCGCGGCGCTCGTGCTCGCGTTCATCGCTGGATACGGCGCACGCGCGGACGTCATCGAGCTCCACGGGGGCGGGCGGTCCGTCGAGGGCGATCCGGTCCGCATCGGACCGGACGGCATCGAGCTTCGCGTCCGACGCGACGGGCTCGAGACGACGCCGCTCACGCCGTGGAGCGAGGTGCGCGCGCTCCGCGACGCGCGCGGCGGCATACCCGCCGGCGACGCGGCGGCCTGGCTCGCCGCGGGCAACGATCTCTGGCGCGGTCGGCTGCGCGTGTCCCGCGGCGACTGGCCCTTCGCGGTGGAGCCGCTCGCGCGCGCGTACGCCCGCTGGGAGGGTGCCGCGCCGAGCAAGGACGGATTGATGGCGGCGGCCGCGTATTGCGAGGCGCTCGTGCGCGCGGGCCGCGCGGCGGATGCGCTCCGGCCGGCGTTCGAGGCCATCCGGCTCGTTCGCGCGGGCGTGCAGCTCGACGCGGGCGCCGGTCCGAGGATCGCGGATGCGCTCGCTCGGATCATCGATGCCAAGGCGTCGATCCCGGAATCCCTGGCGCCTGCATCGTTCGCCGCGGCCGATGCCGCGCGCGCGTCCGCGTCGCTCGAGGGCTTCGGATCGCACGGCGACGATGCGCTCGCCGCGGTCGTCGACGCGTACCGCGCGGCGATCGACGGCGCCGCGCCGCGCGTGCCGCAGGCGAAGGGCGCTGCGAGGCTCGATCCGCCGGCGCAGATCGCCGTCGCGGCGCTCGACGCGCTGCGTGCCGTGCGGAGTCCCGATGCCGCCGAGCGCGGCGCGGCGCTCGGATCGCTCGCGCGCGCACGCCGCTCGATGCCCCAGTGGTTCGAGCCATGGGCGCGGTTCGCCGCCGGACGTGCGCTCGCCGCCGACGAGGATGCGACGCTCCGCGACCGGGGCAGGGTGCTGCTCGCGAGCGTCGTCGCCACCGAGTCCTCGGTCGACCCGGCGCTCGCCGGCCGCGCCGAGGCGGAGCTCAGGCAGCGATCGGTGCCGGCGGTCGAGGGGGGCACCGTGGCGGGCTCGCTGCCCACCACGCAGCAGAAGGCGGACCTCGCGACGCCGCGCGAGCACTCCGACCGGACGGCCGCGTGGCTCGAGCGCCGCGGCGAGGCGAACCTCCTGCTTGCGCACCTCGAGGCACAGCTCGAGCAGGAGCTCGAGCCTGCCACCCGGGCGGCGCTGGTGGCCCGGCTCGCGTCGATCCTGGCTGCCCGGCTCGAGCGCGAGGACGACGAGGCGAGCCGAAACGCGCTGATGTCGCGCGCGATGGCACTCGTGAAGCGGAACGCCGAGGGCGCGGAGCCGCTGCGGCTCGCGATCCTCCGTGCGCAGCACCGCGCCGCGCAGCGCACCGCCGAGGACCGGCGCGCCGGGCGCGGCACGGACGCGGAGTGCGAGGCCGCGCTCGCGGAGTTCCGCTCGCTCGTGAAGGAGCTCTCGCAGCTCGCCGGCATCGCCGAGCGCGCGCGTGCCGGCGCGAACCGCGACGCGTCGGCGCAGGTGGGCACGAAGGCCGAGGAGCTGGTCGCCCAGGCATCCCGCGAGGAGGAGATTGCGCGGAACGCGCAGTTCTTCCGCGCGTGGGCCGCGTACTACGCCGCATGGCTCGGCCGCGAGCTCGGGCAGCCGGACTGGCAGGCGAGCGCGGACGACTCGATGCGGTGGTTCGCGAACCTGCTCGAGCCGGGCAAGGCGGCCGTCGATCCGAGCGAGGTGTCCGTCGACCTGCGCGGCAACGAGGGGTTCGCGAGCGCGATCCTCGGCTCCGGCCTCGCCGCGAGCCTCGCGCAGACCGGTGCCACCGCGGACGCGTGGCTCGCGCTCCTCGACTCGCCGCGCACGAACGGCGCGGTGCGCCTCAAGCTGCCGACCTGGAGGATGGCGTCGTACCTCGATCGCGGGGACCTCGCCGCGGCGCTCGCGCACCTGCGGGGCGAGGGCGACGGTCCGCAGGGCGTACCGATGGCGCTTGTCGCCGCCGCTCGCGCCGGCCGGAACCCGGACGCACCCGGAGCCGCCGAGCTGCTCACCGAGGCCGTGGGACGACTCGCCGCGGCGGGCAGGCTCCGCGAGCTCGCGGTGATCGCGCTGTCCCCTGGCACCGCTCCGTCGGGCGCGGGCGCGCGTCTCTTCGCCGCCGTGCGCGCGGCGTCCGAGGCCAATCGACTGAAGGAGTCCGGCGACGCGTCCGGCGCGACCGCTGCGTGGCGCCGTGCCGCCGAGGAGCTCGACGGCGCGCTCTCGCCCGACGCACCTGCCGCGGTCGCGGTCGGCGCGCGGTCGCTTCGGGGGTACGTGCTACGCGGTGCCGGTCGGCCGCTCGAGGCCGGCGAGGCGTTCGCCGCCGCATCGCGCGAGATGCAGGGAGAGCGCGCGGGCGATGCGCGCTGGATGGCGGTCCTCTCCTTCGACGAGGCCGCGAAGCTTCCCGGCGGCGGCCCCGCCGCGGCGCGACGCGACGCGGAGGTGGCTTCGATCGTCGCTGATCTCCCTGAGTCCGGCGCTGCGGTCCGTGCCCGCGCCTGGCGCGTGACGCGCTTGGATCTTCCGCTCATGGCCGACATCGACGCGCTGCTCGGCGACTCGGTGCCCGTGGAGCTGTCGCCGGCCGCGAGGCGTGCCGCGCTCGAGGGGCTCTACCGGCGATTCCGCGCGACCTCCGGCGAGGATCGCCGCGTCGCCGCGCGACGCGCGCTTGCCGCGGGCGACGACATCGCCGCGGGCGGCGGCGACGAGGGAACGCTCGAGCTGCGCCGGCGCATCGAGATGGCGATCGCGCTCGACGACCGGATGCGCGCCGACGAGTCGCTCGCCGCGCTCGAGTCGCGCGTGGCGGATGCCGGCGCGACGGACGCCCTCCGCGACGAGCTGCGCGCCCGGCGGATCCAGGTCGCGGCGCTCGACGGCCGCCTCGACGATGCGCGCGCGGACCTCGCCTCGCTCGACCCGAAGGGTGCGTGGGGCAGGGTGGCCGCCGCGTCGCTC
>JAIYBS010000304.1 GCA_027488415.1 Planctomycetaceae bacterium
AAGACCCCTCCCGATCCCTCCCGGATCAAGGTCATCGTCGCCACCGACTGCGGGTCGACCACCACGAAGGCCATCCTGATCGAGCTGGTCGACGGGCACTACCGCCAGACGCAGCGCGGCGAGGCGCCGACGACGGTCGAGGCGCCCTTCGCGGACGTGACGCTCGGGGTCACGAACGCGGTCACCGAGCTGCAGGAGCTCTCCGGCCGCCGCCTCGTCGCCGACGACGGCACGATCATCCGCCGCGCGTCCGACTCGGATCCCGACGGCTGCGACGTCTACATCTCGACGTCCTCCGCGGGCGGCGGGCTGCAGATGATGGTCGCGGGCGTCGTGCGGCAGATGACCGCGGAGAGCGCCAAGCGCGCCGCCCTCGGCGCGGGCGCGATCGTGATGGACACGATCTCAGCGAACGACCGGCGCAGGCCGCACGAGCAGATCCAGCGCATCCGCGAGCTTCGCCCGGACATGGTGCTCCTCGCCGGCGGCACCGACGGCGGTGACCGCAAGAAGGTGGTCGAGCTCGCCGAGCTCATCGCGCCGGCGAAGCCGCGCCCGCGCTTCGGCGGCGAGTACTGGCTGCCGGTGATCTTCGCGGGGAACGCCGAGGTCCGCCCCGAGGTCTCGCGCGTCTTCGACCGGGGCTTCGACCTGAGCCTCGTCGACAACGTCCGACCGACGCTCGACGTCGAGCACCTCGGGCCCGCGCGCGACCGCATCCACGACGTGTTCCTCGAGCACGTGATGGCGCACGCGCCCGGCTACGACAAGCTGATCTCGTGGGCCGACGCGCCGATCATGCCGACGCCCGGCGCGGTGGGCGACATCCTGCAGACCATCGCCAGGAAGCGCGGCATCAACGCGCTCGGCGTCGACATCGGCGGCGCGACGACCGACGTGTTCAGCGTGTTCGACGGCGCGTTCAACCGCACGGTGAGCGCGAACCTCGGCATGAGCTACTCCATCAGCAACGTGTGCGCCGAGGCCGGGATGGAGCGCATCCTGCGCTGGGTGCACCTGCCGATGGACGAGCGCGAGCTGCGGAACCGCGTCAAGAACAAGATGATCCGCCCGACCACGATCCCGCAGACGCTCGAGGCGCTGGTCTTCGAGCAGGCGGTGTCGCGCGAGGCGCTGCGGCTCTCGTTCGAGCAGCACAAGGCGTTCGCCACGAGCCTGAAGGGCGTGCAGCAGCAGCGCACCGTCGGCGACGCGTTCAGCCAGCAGGCCGCGGGCGGAACGCTCGTGGACGCGATGCGGCTCGACCTGCTCGTCGCGTCGGGCGGCGTGCTCAGCCACGCGCCGCGGATGGAGCAGACGGCGCTCATGCTGATCGACAGCTTCGAGCCCGAGGGCTTCACCGAGCTCGCGAAGGACTCGATCTTCATGATGCCGCACCTCGGCGTGCTCGCGAGCGTGCACCCGGACGCGGCGATGGAGGTCTTCGAGAAGGACTGCCTCGTCTACCTCGGCACGTGCGTGGCGCCGCGCGGGCAGGCGCGCGCCGGGAAGCCGTGCTTCCGCTGGGAGCTCCGCGGCGCGCGCGACGGGCGCGGCGAGCTCGCGTGCGGCGAGATGCGCCTCCTGCCGCTCGGCGCCGACGAGCGCTGCGAGATGACCGTGACGCCCGAGCGCGGCTTCGACATGGGCGCCGGCCCCGGCAGGCCCGTCACGCGGACCGTGCGCGGCGGGACGGTCGGCCTCGTGCTCGACGCGCGCGGGCGTGCCATCGACGTTCCCGCGGACGCCGCCGCGCGGCGGGCCACCATCGCACGCTGGCTGGAGGCATTGCGGGTCTACGCGTAGCGTGCTCCCGCAGGAACGCCATGGCCAAGGCCTTCACCCCAGGACTCACCGTCAGCGCGCGCGCGACCTACCGCGCGCGACGCCTGCTGCCGGTCGACGGCGAGGTCACCGTGAGCGTGGGCGACCGCGTTGCCGCCGACGACGTGGTGGCGCAGACCTTCATGGACGGCGACGTCTTCCCGATGAAGGTCGCGAACATGCTCGGCGCCTCGCCGCGCGACCTCCCGGGGCTGATGCTCAAGCGCGCCGGCGAGCAGGTGGCGGTCGGCGACCCGGTCGCGCGGTCGAAGGGGATGTTCGGCATGTTCCGCACCGAGGTGCGCAGCACGGCAGCCGGCACCGTCGAGAGCGTCAGCGACGCGACCGGCATGGTGATCGTGCGCGGGCCGAGGCAGCCGATCGCGGTGCGCGCGTTCATCAGCGGAACGGTCGTCGAGGTGCTGCCGCGCGAGGGCGCGGTGGTCGAGAACGTGGTCGCGCTGGTGCAGGGGATCTTCGGGATCGGCGGCGAGACGAGCGGCGCCGTCGCGATGGCGTGCGCCTCGCCGGACGAGGAGCTCGACGCCGACGACGTGACGCCCGCGATGCGCGGCGCGGTCGTGGTGGGCGGCGCGCGCATGACCGCCGCGGCGATCGCGAGGGCGCGCGAGGTGGGCGCGCACGCGGTGATCTCGGGCGGCATCGACGACCAGGACCTGCGCGACGTGCTCGGGCACGACATCGGCGTGGCGGTGACGGGCAGCGAGCGCATCGGCATCACGCTCGTCATCACCGAGGGCTTCGGCGAGATCGCGATGGCGGCGCGCACGTTCGCGCTGCTCGCCTCACACGCCGGCCGGACCGCGAGCGTGAACGGCGCGACCCAGATCCGCGCGGGCGTGATGCGGCCGGAGATCGTCATCCCGCTCGACCCCGCGTCCTCCGCGGCCAGCGCGCCCGCGATGTCCGCGGGCGGCGCGACGGCGGGCGTGCTCGAGATCGGCACGCCCGTCCGCGTGATCCGTGACCCGCACTTCGGCGTGCTCGGCACGGTCGCGGCGCTCCCCGAGCAGCCGGCCGTGCTCGGCTCCGGCAGCAAGGCGCGCGTCCTCGAGGTGGCCGTCGCGGGCGGACTTCGGATCACCGTGCCGCGCGCGAACGTGGAGCTCATCGAGGGAGGCGACCGGTGATCGCGTTCCTCGCCGATGCCGCCGCCGCGGCCCCCGACGCGGGATGGTTCATGCCCGGGAAGGGCGTGCTGCTGGCCGCGCTCGCGCTGGTTTCGGCGGCGGTGCTCGGATCGCTCTGGCAGGCGCGCACCGGCAAGCCGATCCGCATCCGCCGCATCGGCGGTCTCGACGCGGTCGAGGAGGCGGTCGGCCGCGCCACCGAGATGGGCCGGCCCGTCCTCTACGTGCCCGGCATCCAGGACATGGACAACATCCAGACGGTCGCCGGCGTCACGATCCTCGGGCGCGTGGCGAAGACCGTCGCCGAGTACGACATCGAGATCGAGGTGCCGACCACGCGCTCGATCGTGATGACCTCCGCGCGCGAGGCGGTGAGCGCGGCGTACATGTCGGCCGGCCGGAGCGACTCGTTCAACCCCGACCGCATCTACTACGTGAGCGACGAGCAGTTCGCGTTCGTCGCGTACGCGGGCGGCATGATGCAGCGCAAGCGGCCGGCGGCGTGCTTCTACTTCGGCTGCTTCTTCGCGGAGAGCCTGATCCTCGCGGAGAACGGCAACTCCGTGGGCGCGATCCAGATCGCGGGCACGGCCGAGACGAGCCAGCTGCCGTTCTTCGTCGCCAGCTGCGACTACACCCTCATCGGCGAGGAGTTCTTCGCCGCGAGCGCCTACCTCTCGGGCGAGCCCGACCAGCTCGGGACGCTGCGCGGTCAGGACATCGCCAAGGCGATCGTGTGGGTGCTCGTGATCGCCGCGGCTGCGCTCGGGACGGCGGCCGCGCTCCTGCCGGGCTCTGCGCTCGCCGGGGTCGCCGGCGCGGTGCGCGCCGCGATGGGAGGATCTTGACGTGAGCCGCTCCGTCGCCGTCCTGGTCACCGCGGTCGCCGGCATCGTGATGGTGCTCTCGGCGTTCGTGCGCCCGCTCGAGTTCCTCGGCACGGCGGTCGTCGACTGGTTCAACGTCCTCGCCGCGATCGCGTTCGTCCTGGGCGGCGCGAACCTCCTGAAGATGAACCTGCTCAAGGTCAGCGCGCGCGAGGCGGGCTGGGGCTACTCGGCCGTGACGGTGCTCGCCTTCCTCGTGACAATCACGGTCGGCGCGCTGAAGGTCGGCGTGCACCCGGACCAGAAGTTCCCCGCGGTCGCCCTCTCGGGTGACAAGGAGGCCGTGGGCGGCGCGTTCTGGTGGATCTACGAGTACGCGATGAGCCCGATCACGAGCACGCTGTTCGCGCTGCTCGCCTTCTACGTGGCGAGCGCCGCGTTCCGCGCGTTCCGCGCGAAGAACACCGCGGCGATCCTGCTGCTCGGCACGGCGTTCGTGGTGCTGCTCGGCCGCGTCTACGTGGGCGTGCTGCTGACGAGCTGGATCCCCGCCGACAACGCGTGGGTCAGCTGGATGCGGCTCGAGAACCTGAGCGGCATCATCATGAGCGTCTTCACGAACGCGGGCACGCGCGCGATCATCATCGGCATCGCGATCGGCGTCGCGGCGACGAGCCTGAAGATCCTGCTCGGGCTCGACCGCAGCTACCTCGGGGGGGAGGGCTGACATGAGCGACGCTCCCGGAATGCCCCGCCCGGAGACGGGCCGTGAACCGCTGCTGCGGCGCCTCGACCGCGTCGACCGGCGGTGGATCTTCCTGCTGATGGCGATCGCCGTCGCGGGCCCGATCGTCTGGGTCGGCGTGACCGGGCAGACCTTCCCCGAGAAGCCGACGCCGATCGTCGAGGGCGCGTTCCGCGCGATCGACGGTCTGCCGGAGGGCTCGCGCGTCCTGATCGCGTTCGACTTCGACCCCGCGAGCTCCGGCGAGCTGCAGCCGATGGCGACCGCCTTCGTGCGCCACTGCGCGCTGAAGCGGCACCGCATCTACGCGATGACGCTGTGGGCGCCGGGCAGCCCGATCATCGGGTCGACGCTCGGTGAGGTGGTCGGCGGTGACCCGCACTACGTGTACGGCGAGACGTTCGTCGACCTCGGGTTCCAGTCGGGCAACGAGGGCGTGATCAAGCAGGTCGGCTCGAGCTTCGCGAAGGCGTTCCCGAACGACTCGCGCGGCACGCCGCTCGCGCAGGTGCCGATGATGCAGGGCATCGAGCGGGTCTCCGACTTCGACGCGCTCGTGTGCGTGAGCGCGGGGTACCCGG
>JAIYBS010000371.1 GCA_027488415.1 Planctomycetaceae bacterium
GCTCGAGGTCGCGCGTCGCCTGGCGAAAGTCGTACCCGGTTAAACATGCACCATTTCGTTCTCCAGAGAACGAAATGGTGCATACTTAACCGGGTTCGGATTTCGTGCCCCAGCCCTTGCTCGGGGCGCGCTGCGGGAGCGACGGATCGCGCGGGGCGGGGGACTCCTCGCGCGGGCCGCGGTACCCGCGGCACACGATGAACATCTCCACGCTCTCGGCGCGGCTCGCCTTGGGCTTGTAGCCGCGCGCCTCGTCGAACAGCGTCTTCGTGCGCGCGAGCAGCGCCGGGTACTCCGCGCCCTCGTACACCTTCATCGTCGCGTGCCCGCCGGTGCGGAGGAGGAACGGGAGCCGGTCGAGCATCGCGTGGCACAGCTGCACGCTCCGCGCGCTGTCGGACATCGGCACGCCGCTCGTGTCCGGGCCCATGTCGCTGATCACGGCGTCGAAGAGCTTCCCCTCCATCCGCGGCGGAAGCGACTCGCGCGTCAGCTCGTTGACGTCGCCCTGCATGACGATGACGTTCCCGCCGAACCCGCGCTTCTCGATGGGCTTGAGGTCGATCCCGACGACGAGCCCGCGGTCGCCGACGCGGCGGGACGCGACCTGCGTCCAGCTTCCCGGGCATGCGCCGAGGTCGAGGACGCGCGAGCCGGGCTTCAGAAGCCGGAACCGGTCGTCGATCTCGGTGAGCTTGTACGCGCTCCTGGCGCGGTAGCCCTCCTCCTTCGCCAGCTTGAAGAAATGATCCTGGACTTCCTTCACGGTGGACGCGCGGTCACGGCTTGCGAAGCCGGCGCACCTCCGCGGGCGGGATGTTCGCGAGCACGACCTTGCGGGTGCCGGAGTGCGAGAGGTGCAGCTCGTCCTCGAGCCGCTGGATGGCGCGCAGGTTGTCGCGGCCGCGCTCGTCGAGCACCGTGCTCTTCATCGTCTTGGCGCCGAAGTAGCAGAAGTACGAGAGCTCGCCGCCCGGGCGCAGCAGCTCGAGCATGCGGTGCATGATCACTTCGACCAGCTCGTGCTCGAAGTTGTTGAAGGGCAGCCCGCACACGACGCAGTCGTAGGAACCGGCCTCGAGCTCGACGTCCTGGATCGCCGCGTTGTGCAGCGTGACGCGCGCGGGCGAGCCCTGGCGGCGCCAGGGGTCCAGCAGCTTGGAGTCGAGGTCCTGGCAGAACTCGGTGCTGAGCTCGACGATGTCGAAGACGTCGCCCGCCCGCAGGGTCTTCAGGATCTCCTTGGTGACCGGACCCGTGCCGGGGCCGACCTCGAGGACGCGCTTGGGGCTGCGTGCCTCGATCACCGCCTCCGCCAGCTCGCGCGAGAGCATCGGCGAGCTCGGGCAGATCGTGCCCACCGTCTTCATGTTCCGGAAGGCGATGGAGAAGAACTGGATCATGCGGGGACGCAAGGCGGTCCGAGGCAGGATATCAGGCTGCGCCGCGGCCCCCGGCCGTCAGAGGCTCGGGGCGAACCGCTCGTTGCCGGTCAGGCCCTCGCAGAATCCGGCGAACACCTGCGCGATCTGCTCGAGGTCCCTCAGGTTCCCCATCTCGACCGTGGTGTGCATGTAGCGGATCGGGAAGCTCACGAGCCCGCAGGGGATGCCCCCGGCGGCGAGGAAGATCGCGTCGGTGTCCGTCCCGCTCGAGCCGGGCGTCGCGCCGCGCTGGAGCGGGATCGACAGGCGCTCGGCCGTCGAGAGGAGCCGTGCCACGACCTCGGGCTGCATCGCGCCGCCGATGGCGACCTTCGGTCCCGCGCCCATCTTGAAGTGACCGTGCTGCGCGTGCGTGATCCCCGGGCTGTCGGTCGCGTGCCCCACGTCGGTCACCAGCGCGACGTCCGGCCGCAGGCTCTCGGCGACCATCTCGGCGCCGTGCAGTCCGACCTCCTCCTGCACCGTGCTCACGGCCACCACCCGCACCGCGCGGCTCGCCTGCGCGGCACACAGCCGGAGCGCCTCCGCCGCGACCCAGGTGCCGATTCGGTTGTCGAGCGCCCGGGCCACGATGAGCTCGTCGGACAGCATCATGCTCGCGTCGAGGAAGGTGCCCGGGTCGCCGACGTTGAGTCGGGCCCTCGCGGCGGCCTCGTCCTTGGCACCGATGTCGACGAACAGCTCGTGCAGCTTGCGCACCTTCGGCTCGCCCGTGCGGTCCTGCAGGTGGATCGCGGTCGCGCCGATCATGCCGAGCACCGGCTCCGTCACGCCGGGCACAGAGCTTCGGAACTGCAGCCGCTTGCCGACGATCGAGGCGGGGTCGATGCCGCCGATCGACCGGCAGTAGACGAAGCCGTTCGAGTCGACGTGGTTCACCATCAGGCCGATCTCGTCGGCGTGCCCGCAGACGGCGACCGTGAACGGCTTCGCGCCGCCGGCCGGCGCCGCGGGGGGCGCGAGCTCGGCGAAGCAGTTGCCGTAGGCGTCGTTCCAGGTGCGCGTCGCGCCGTTGGCGCGCACGTAGTCGAGCCACACGCGCTGGCCATCGCGCTCGAAGCCGGACGGGCTGGGGGTATCGAGGAGCTTGCGGAGGAACGCGAGTGATTCTGGACGCATCGGCGGGATGGTACGCGTGCGCACCATCCCGCCGAATTCAGGAGGACCGTCCCCGGTTGGCCGTTTCGCGCCCGTTGGCGGCGCTCGCGGCGATGTTCGTTGCGCCGGCGGTCAGCTCGCCGCGCGCTTCTCGATGCTTCCGAAGAACTCGCCGAAGTCGCCGCCGCTGCGCGCCTTCGCCTTCGGCTTCCCGTTGTCCGCACGGACCGGGATCTGGAAGCTCTGCGACGGCTGGGGGGCGGCCTGCCGTGGCTGCTCGCGGCGCGGCTGCAGCGGTGCGGCCGCGGTCGGCGGCGGACCGACGCGCCGCGTGCGCGCATCGTTGACGCCGCGCTCGAGGAGCTTCAGGTGCGCGCGCAGCGCGTTGATCGAGGCCAGGGGCTTGGGGGTCGAATCACTCATTCCGGGTCCTTCCCTTCCGCGGTCGCGGAGGCCGCATGGCTGCGATACGCAGCGCGCGCACCTCCGGTTCGCCGCCGCACCGGCGTTCGTGTCCCCGAGGCTCACCGCGGCCTCCTTCCGGCGCCGTGCGGGGCGCGGGGATCTCGAGGAAACCGTCCAATTCGCCGGGGCGCCTTGCAAGTTCCCGGCCTCGCAATTCCGTCTGTGCGGCCGGGGCCCCGCAACTTGCGCAATCGGCCCCGTGGGCGTGAACTACGCTTCCCGTCCCCGATCCACCAGAGGAAACGCACGTGAAGACCATGATTTCCAGCCTGTCCGTCCTGGCACTCGCCGCCCCCTGCCTCGCCGGGACCGTGGACCTTCCCCGGTATCCCACCATCAGCCCGGACGGCACCGTGGCGGTCTTCAGCTGGCGGGGTGACCTCTGGAAGTGCCCGGTGACCGGCGGCGGCGCCGTTCGCCTCACGGCGATGCCCTCCAACGAGGGCCGGGCGGCCTTCAGCCCGGACGGCACCTCGATCGTCTTCGACAGTGATCGCGACGGCGGCCGGAACCTCTTCGTCATGAAGAGCGACGGCAGCGACGTGCGGCAGCTCACCTTCGGCGACTCCGCCGCGATCCTCTCCGCGTGCGGCGTCGACGCCGCCGGTCGGCCGGTCGCGTACTTCGAGTCCTCCCGCGACAACGACCTGTACCGCGCCACGCGTCCCTTCATGGTGCCGCTCGCCGGCGGGCCGGTCGAGCGCGTCTGCGACGCCTTCGGCGGGCACCCGGTGGCGACGCGCGACGGCAAGTCGGTGGTGATGGAGCGCGGGAGCAGCGCGTGGCTCCGCCGCGCGTACCAGGGCCCGGACCAGCGGGACGTCTGGAGCCTCGACCGCGGCACTGGCCGCTTCACGCAGCACACCGACTGGAAGGGCAACGACGGCTGGGCCTTCGTCGCCGGCGACGACCTCGTCTACCTGACCGATCGCGGCAACGGCAGGAGCGTCAACCTGTGGCGCAAGAAGTTCGCCGCGCCGCCGTCGGACGGCGGCACGCAGCTGACGAGCTTCGACGACGACATCCGCGAGCTCGCCGTCTCCGCCGACGGGCGCACCGCGCTCTTCACGCAGTGGGACGGGCTCTGGCGCCTCGACCTCGCCGCCGCGGGCGCGCAGCCCGTGCGCGTCACGGTGCAGGGAACCGAGGACGAGGCGGACCGCCTGCGCCCGCGCAACGTGGGTCGCGACGTGAGCGAGGCGCAGCTCTCGCCGGACGGCAAGACGATGGCGATGATCGCCTACGGCGACGTCTACGTGAAGGGCACCGACGAGCGCTCGCCGTTCGTTCGGGTGACCCGCACCGCGGCGCGCGAGCGCGACATCGCCTGGATGCCGGACGGCAGCAAGCTGCTTTTCTCGAGCGACCTCGACGGCAACGACTCGATCTTCGAGGCGACCGTCCTGCAGACGCGCGGCGAGATCCGAAGCGCCTTCAAGGAGAAGACGAATCCCAAGAAGGAGGAGCCGAAGGTCGAGGAGCCCGCGAAGGCTGCCGAGCCCGCGAAGCCGGCGGATCCGACGGAGCCCGCGCCCGCGACCGAGCCGGCGAAGGCGGATCCGGCGCCCGCGCCGGTCGCCGCCGATGCGCCGAAGCAGGCTGAGCCGGCGGCCGCCGCACCCGAGGCGAAGGAAGGCGACGCCAAGAAGGACGACGCCAAGAAGGCTGATGCGAAGAAGGAGTCCGAGAAGAAGGACGAGGGCGCGCGCTGGGCGGACGCCGTCAAGGTCGAGGTCAAGCCCTTCATCGCGCTTCCCGCGGTCAGCGAGCGCAGCCCGAGCCCGTCCCCGGACGGGAAGAAGATCGCGTATCGCCGCGACCACCGCACGCTGGTGGTGCGCGACGTCGCGACCGGCGAGGAGAAGGATCTGCGCGGCGGCTTCGACTACTCGATCGACTGGCGATGGAGCCCGGACAGCCGGATGATCGCCTTCCGCCAGGACGACGACGACTTCAACAGCGACATCTGGATCGTGCCCGCCGACGGCAGCGAGGCGCCGGTCAACGTGTCGCGTCACCCGGACCCGGACGCGAACCCGCGCTGGAGCTCCGACGGCAAGGTGCTGGCGTTCGCCTCGGCGCGCATCGACAACGAGGCCGACATCTACCTCGTGTTCCTCGACAAGGAGCTCGAGGGACTGCAGCGCTTCGAGCTCGACCAGTACTTCAAGGACGCCGGCGAGGCCGCGAAGAAGCGCGTCGCCGAGCGCAGCAAGAAGCCCGAGCCCAAGAAGGATGAGGCGAAGGACGCCAAGAAGGACGAATCGAAGAAGGACGAATCGAAGAAGGACGAGTCGAAGAAGGATGAGTCCAAGAAGGACGAGCCAAAGAAGGACGATGCAAAGAAGGAAGACGTCAAGAAGGAGGAGCCCAAGAAGCTCGACCTCGAGGATGCCTACCTTCGCCTGCGGCGGCTGACGTCCATGCCCGGCAACGAGCTCGACCTCGAGCTCTCCCCCGCCGGTGACCGCGTCTACTTCATGGGCGGCTCCGGCGATGCGGCCGGGCTGAACAGCGTGGCGTGGTCCGGCGGCGAGACGAAGAAGCTCGGCGCCGGCGGCAGCATCCAGATGATGACGCCGGCCGGCGACAAGCTCGTCGTGGTGGGCCGCGGCGCCGCCAACGTGGTCGGCCTGCCGGGCGGCGACTCGAAGGCCGTCGAGCTGAGCGACACCGTCGAGATCGACCTCGCCGCGCAGAGCGCTCAGAAGTTCGGCGAGATGTCGCGCATCATGGGCTCGATCTTCTACAGCCCGACCATGAACGGCTGCGACTGGCCGAAGCTCACCGAGAAGTGGTCGAAGCTCGCGGCCAACGCCCGCACCGACGAGGAGTTCGACTACGTCGCGAACCGCTTCCTCGGGGAGCTGAACGCGAGCCACCTGGGCGTCCGCAGCCCCGGCGGCGAAGGCGGCATGGTCCGCCTCGGCACCGGCCGGCTCGGCGCCCGCACCGCGTTCGCGGAGGGCGGGTTCCGCGTCGAGGACATCCTGCGCGACGCCCCGGCGACCAAGGGCGCCACGCCGCTCGCGGTGGGCGACGTGATCGTCGCGGTGAACGGCACCGACGTGAAGCCGTCCTCGACCATGGAGGAGCTGTTCCGCGGCACGGTCGGCAGGGAGACCTTCGTGCGAGTGATGCGCGCCCCGGCCCCCGGCCAGGCGCGGATGGAGCTCGACCTGATCCTCGTGCCCGGCTCGAGCGGCGAGATCCGCGAGCTGACCTACCAGGACACCCTGCGCAAGGCCCGCGAGACCGTCGACCGCCTGTCGAACGGCCGGATCGGCTACATCCACATCGCGGCGATGGACCAGGCGTCCCTCGACGTCTACGAGCGGGATCTCTACGCGCAGGCGCACGGCAAGGACGGCCTCATCATCGACGTGCGCAACAACGGCGGCGGCTCGACGGCCGACCGGCTCCTCGCCTCGATCATGGTGACGCCGCACGCGTACACCGTGCCGCGCGGCGCGGACCCGTCCAAGAAGGGCCACTACCCGGTCGACCGCCTGTTCATCCAGCGCTACTCGCTGCCGATCAACATGCTCTGCAACGAGAAGAGCTTCTCGAACGCGGAGATCACCTCGCACGCGTTCAAGACGCTGAAGCGCGGCACGCTGGTGGGCGTGCAGACCTACGGCGGCGTCATCAGCACGGGAAGCGACTCGCTGATCGACGGCACGACCGTCCGCACGCCGTTCCGCGGCTGGTACCTGCCCGACGGGACGGACATGGAGATGAACGGCGCGATGCCGGACATCGTGGTGCCGCAGACGCCCGAGGACGAGAGCACGATGACGGACACGCAGCTTCAGACGGCGGTGGCGGACCTGCTGAAGCGGCTCTGAGCTACGTCAGCATCACGAAGAGAGTGACGCCCGGCAGTGCCGGGCGTCACTCTCGTTGGGGCGGGGTTGTGCTCGCGAAGCCTGGACGCCTCGGCGGATCGGCGGTGGCCTCAGTCGCTCAGACAAGTCTTGCCTCGGTCGGCGGAGTGCGTTGAAGCGATGGCAACCGGCTCGGCGCGACAACTCGCTTGGTGAGGCCACCGCCGATCCGCTGTCGGCTCCGGTCGTCGAGCGA
>JAIYBS010000164.1 GCA_027488415.1 Planctomycetaceae bacterium
CCAGCGCGGGAATGCCCGGCTCGGCAAGGGCAACGAGGCGTCGGAGGCGCTCGCGGCGTTCAATCGGCTCGCCGACAACCCGCGCAGCCGACTCGCCGAGTTCAAGTACACGCGCATGGGCTCGCTCGGTGAGGCACCGCTCGTGCCGCAGCCTCCGCGCGCCCGCGTCCGGCCGGGCGGGCCGATCCTCGCGCCCTGGGACCCGATGCCGATCGACGGCATGCCGCCCGCGCCCGCGGTGGTGACGTCGATCCTTCCCGCGGCGGACCTCGACGGCGACGGCACGATCGAGTTCGTCGCGCAGGTCGAGGAGCCGTCGGAGTTCCGCATCGAGCGCCGCATCGTGCGAAGCGAGCCGAGCGGGCGGTGGCGGATGGATGCCGCGACCACCGATGCCATGCGCCGCGGCCGCATGATGTGGGGCGACTTCGACAACGATGGGCGCGTGGACGTGGCGTTCTCGCGCGTCGACGCGGCGACGCGCATCATCGGCGGCGGCATCTGGCCGACCTGGTCGCAGTCGCTCGCCAACGGTTCCTGGCGGCAGCACACCTTCGAGGGCGCGCTGCTCCCGTCCGACGACCTCGTCGCCACCGCGGACCTCGACCACGACGGCGACCTCGACCTCGTCTTCACGTCGCCCACCGGGTCCGGCGTCCTCTGGAACCTCAACCGTCCGGGCGTACGCGAGCCGATCGCGTGGGAACGACGACCGATCGACGGTTCGCTTGCCGGCGCACGCGCGGCCGCCGCCGACCTCGACCGGGACGGCGACCTCGACCTGCTGCTCTGGTCGGCAGGCGGCGCGGCCGCGCAGGCATGGACCAACGACCGACTCTGGGCGTGGCGCCGCGACGGCGCGCTCGCGGGGTTCGAGTCGAGCGGCCCGTCCGCGGTGGTCGCGTTCCGGCGCAACGAGGACGGCGAGCCCGCGATCGCGACGCTCGTGGGCGGTCAGCCCGGTGCGGCGGCCGCGCTCGAGCTCTGGGAACGCGGCGGCGGACGCTGGGAGGCCGCGCGTCGGACGCCGCTCGACTCGGCGTCGGCGCTGTGGGTCACCGACCTCTCCGGAAGCGGGCACTCGAACATCGTCGCGCTGGACGGATCGTCGCTCGTCGTGATGGATGCGCACGGCGGCGTCGTCGAGCGGCACGAGGGGATCCCGCCGGGCGCGGAGCTCGCGGCCGTCGACATGCGCGGTCCGGTCGTGGTCGCGCCGGCCGACGCCGCCGGTGACTCCCCGCGGTGGATGGGTCCCGGTCCCGGCCGTTGGCCGTTCGCCGCGATCGCCGTGCGCGGGCGGATCGACCCGTCGCAGCAGATGCGGAGCAACGCGAGCGGCATCGGCACGCGACTTGACGCGCGGGTCGGCGGCGAGTGGGTCGCGCGCGATGCGCTCTCGTGGCGGTCGAACGGGCAGCAGCCGCTCGAGCCGATCCTCGTCGGGCTCGGCGAGGCGCCTTCCGCCGATTTCGTGGCGATCGACTGGCCCGACGCGGTGACGCAGTCCGAGCTCGACCTCGGCCCCGGTGCGCACCGAATCCCCGAGACGCAGCGGCAGATCTCGAGCTGCCCGGTCATCTTCGCGTGGGACGGCGAGCGCCACCGGTTCGTGACCGACTGCCTCGGCGTCGGCGGAATCGGCTACCTGGCGGGGATCGAGCGGCGCGGCGACGGCTCGCTGTCCGCGGTCTACCCGCCGCCTCGGCCGTGGGAACGGGTCGTGCTCGGCGACGGCAGCTCGCTGGCCGCGCGCGACGGCTGCTTCGACATCCGGCTCGGCGAGCCGATGGAGGAGGCGTGCTACCTCGACGCCGCGCGCCTGGTCGCGTGGGACGTCCCGTCCGGCTGGCACCTCGCGCTCGACGAGCGCATGGGGATCAACGGGCCGGCGCCGACGGGCGAGGCGCGTTTCTGGCGGCGTTCGATGGCTCCCTCGCCTTCGTCGCCGCAGTCCGGCGCGCTCGGCGCGCGCGACGGTGTCGCGGCGGACCTCGGCCGGGCGGACGGGCGCTTCATCGGCCGGCTCGCGGAGGAGGGCGTGCTCGAACTTCGCTTCCCGCAGGCGATCGACTCGGAGGCCGGGGAGCCCGCGCTGCTCGTCGACGGCTGGGTCGAGTACCCGTACTCCTCGACGGGTTTCGCGATGTGGCAGGCGCGCGCGCCGTACCAGGCGCCCTCGATCGAGGCGCTCGACCCGGCGACCGGCGCATGGGTCTCGGTCGTCGCGGAGTACGGCTACCCGGCCGGCATGCCGCGCCAGTGCATGCTGCCGCTGCCGCGCTCGTCGATCCCCGCGGGCTGCACCTCGCTGCGCCTGCGCACGACGATGGAGCTCTACGTGGACGCCGTGCGGCTCGCGTGGATCGAACCCTGCCCGGAGGCGCGCCGCACCGAGGTTCCGCTGCGGGGCGCCGACGTCTCGGTCGCCGGCTTCGCCGCGCGCGTTCCCAGGCCGCAGCGGCGCCCCGACTACGACTACGCGCGGCGTGCACCGCTCTGGGACTGCCGCGTGCAGCCCGGCGCGTACACCCGGTTCGGCGACTGCACGCCGCTCCTCGCGCGGACCGACGACGCGGTCGCCGTGTTCGGCGCGGGCGAGGAGGTTCGCCTGCGGTTCGACGCCGCCGCGGCGCGGCCCGTGCGCGCCGGCGCCTCGCGCACGTGGGTGCTCGAGGTCGACGGCTGGTGCAAGGACATGGATCTCCTCACGGGGCAGGGCGCGACCCTCGCGCCGATGCCGGTGCGCGACCCGTCGGCCCCGACCGCCGAACGCGATGCGCTGCACGCACGCTTCAACGACCGATGGGCGGGAGGCCGCTGACGTGACCGACGCCCCCAAGCGGCTCGTCCCTCCCGGCGGCGTGGTGACGCCGCGCATGCGGACGCTGCTCCTCGCGACGCTCGTGCTGTTCGCGCTGCTCTCGATCGATTCCGTGTACCTGTCGGCGACGACGTTCCTCGAGTGGGCGTCGGGGGAGCGCCGGCAGAACCGCTTCTACGTTTGGATGGTGTTCTGGCACCTGGTGCTCGGCCTCGCCATCGTGGTGCCGGCGATCGCCTTCGGCGCCTGGCACTGGAAGCGCTCGCACCATCATCCGAACCGCCGCGCGGTGCGGATGGGGAACGTCACATTCGTCGCCGCGCTCGTGACGCTGGTGACCGGCTTCCTGCTCACGCGCATCGAGGTCGGCGGGGTGACCCCCGAGCTGCGCGACCCCTCCGCGCGGTCGCTCGCCTACTGGATGCACGTCGGCGCGCCGCTCGTCGCCGTGTGGGGATTCGTGCTGCACCGCCTCGCGGGCCGGCGCATCCGCTGGTGGACGGGCGCCGGCGTGGCGATCGCGTCGCTCGCGCTCGCCGCCGGTTTCGACGTGTGGCACCGCATCGACGCGGCCCGTCCGCGGCCGGGGCCGAAGGACGGCGCGGGGTACTTCGAGCCGAGCCTCGCCCGCACCGCGAACGGCGCGTTCATCGGCGAGCGCTCGCTGATGCAGAACGACGAATGCCTCGCCTGTCACCCGGATGCCTACTCGTCGTGGGCGCACAGCGCGCACGCGGCGAGCAGCTTCAACAACCCGATGTACGCGTTCAGCGTCCGCGAGACGCGCCGGCAGGCGCATGCGCGCGAGGGTTCGGTGCAGGACGCGCGCTTCTGCGCCGGCTGCCACGATCCCGTCCCGTTCTTCACGGGTGCGTTCGAGGACCGTCGCTTCGACGACCCGGAGTACGACGTCTCGAAGGACCCGCTCGGCTCGGCGAGCATCACCTGCACCGCCTGCCACTCGATCACCTCGGTCGGCTCGACGCGCGGCAACGCGGACTACGTGATCGAGGAGAGCCCCGAGTACCCCTTCGGCGGGTCCGACAGCCCGCTGCTTCGCTGGGCCAACCACCAGCTGATCCGCGCGAAGCCCTCGTTCCACAAGCAGACGTTCCTCAAGCCGGAGGTCCACCGCGGCGCGGAGTTCTGCTCGACCTGCCACAAGGTTTTCCTCCCCGAGGAGGTGAACGACTACAAGTGGCTCCCCGGCCAGAACCACTACGACTCCTGGCGGCTCTCGAACCGGAGCGGCCACGGCGTGCAGGGCTGGTACTGGCCGAAGCATCCCGCGACTGACTGCAACGGCTGCCACATGCCGGCGGTCGCGAGCGCGGACCTCGGCGCGAAGCCGCGCGGCCCGGGCGGCGAGCTGCAGCTGCGCGACCACCTCTTCCGCGGGGCGAACACCGCCGTCGCGTCGCTCAGCGGGCTGCCGGACGCCGAGGGCGCGATCCGGGAGACCGAGGCGTTCAACCGCGACGTGCTGCGACTCGACATCTTCGCGCTTCGCGAGGGCGGCACGGCCGACGGCGCGATGTCCGCGCCGCTCGGCGACACGGCACCGGCGCTGGTCCCCGGGCGGCGGTACCTCCTCGAGCTCGTGGTGCGCACGCTGGGCGCGCTCGGGCACGAGTACACGCAGGGCACCGCCGACAGCAACGAGACGTGGATTGACGTGACCGTGCGCTGCGGCGACCGCGTGATCGGTCGTTCGGGCGGCATCGCCGGGGACACCTCGGTCGATCCGTGGTCGAAGTTCTTCAACGTCTACATGCTCGACCGCGAGGGTCGGCGCATCGATCGCCGCAATCCGCAGGACATCTTCGTCCCGCTCTACAACCACCAGGTGCCGCCCGGAGCCGCCGACCTGACGCGCGTCGCGTTCGAGCTGCCGTCCGACGCATCCGGCCCGGTCACCGTGGAGGCGTCGGTGCGGTACCGGAAGTTCGACGCGGCCTACATGCGCTACGTCTTCGGGCCGGATCGCCGCGACGACCTCCCCGTGATGACGCTCGCGACCGACCGCGTCGTGTTCGGCAGCGATGGCGCTGCCGCAGCGGGTGCGGCATCGGCGGTCGCTGCACCGGTCGCGGACGCGGAACGCTGGCTCGACGCGGGGATCGCTCACTTCCGCACCGCGGCGCGCGCTCCGGGCAAGGGACAGTGGGGGCTGGTCGACGAGCTGTTCTCGCGTGCGGCAGCGGCGGGCCGCGTCGAGGGCTGGCTCGGCCTCGCGCGCTCGGCGCTGCTCGACGGTCGGCTGGCGGACGCGGTCGACCACCTGCGCACGGCGGCAACGAAGCACCCGGGCGAGATCCCGTGGGCGATCACCTACTGGAGCGCCGTGGTCGACCTGCAGCAGGGCGAGTACGAGCGCGCCATCGAGGGCTTCCGCCGCGTGTCGGGGACCGAGTTCCCCGATGCGCGCGCCCGCGGATTCGACTTTGCCCGGGACGACCGCGTGCTCGTCGAGTGGGCGACCGCGTGCCTCGAGCGCGCGCGGCAGCTTCGGGATCCCGCGATGGACGCGCGCCGGCGCGAGCTGCTCGCCGAGGCGGAACGGCTCACCGGCCGCGCGATCGCCGAGGACTCGCAGCGCTTCCAGACGTGGTACGTGCGGGCGCAGGCGCTCGAATCGCTCGGCGACTCGACGGGCGCGGCCGCGGCCCGCGAGGCGTACGAGCGCTACCGGCCGGACGACAACGCGCGTGACCGCGCGGTGCGCCTCGCGCGGGAGCGCGACCGCGCCGCCGACCGGGCCGCCGAGCCGTCGGCCATCTTCGATCTTCAGCGGGCGGGAGCCCCCGGGCTTCCCGGCGCGCAGGCCGCGCCGGAGGCCGGGAAGTGACCGACGGAGGCGACCCGGACAGCCACGACGACCGCGTGATCGGCGTGGCCTTCCGCCGTTCGATGGCGATTGCCGCGGTCGCCGGCGTGGCAGTCGTCCTCTGGCGGCTCTGGCCTGCGCCCGCTCCGGCGAACGTGCCGGAGGCGCCGCTTCCCGAGGGGCCCGCGGAGCTGCCCATGCCCGCCGCGTCGGGTGCATTCCGCTTCGAAGACGTCACCGACGCATGGGGCATCGACTTCCGGCGCACCGCCGGCGCGGACGGGCGCCGCTTCCTTCCCGAGACGATGGGCGGCGGCGTCGCCGTGTGGGACGTCGACCGCGACGGCGACCTCGACCTCCTGTTCGTCGACGGCGATGCATGGCCCGACGCCCCCGCCAGCACGCCGCGCGGCGCGGGCATCGCGCTGTACCTGAACGAGCGCCGGGAGGGCGGTGAGCCGCGCTTCGTGCGCGCCGTCGGCACCGGCCTCGAGCGGCCCTGGCAGGGCATGGGGATCGTGCTTGCCGACGGCGCCGGCGACGCGCCGCCCGAGATCGTGGCGACGGGTGTCGGCGGGATCCGGCACTTCGTCCCCGTCGAGGGGACCGGTGGCCCGCGCTGGCGCGATGCCACCGCGGAGTCGGGCCTCGACCGACTGGGCGG
>JAIYBS010000203.1 GCA_027488415.1 Planctomycetaceae bacterium
CCGCCCTCGTCGTGCGTGAGCGGCTCCCGATGGCGATCGCGGTGGGTACGAGCCTCGCGGTGATCGCCGCGAACTCCTTCGCGGGCCTGGCGGGGCAGTGGTGGTCCGGGGGCTTCGAGGGCTCGTCGTTCGACCTCACCGCGGTCGCGACCACGACCGGCTTCGGACTCGTCGGAAGCCTGGCTGGCTCGATGCTCGCGCCGCGCATCCCGCAGCACGGCGTGAAGCGGTTCTTCGCGGTGCTGCTCGGCGCCGTCGCGGCCTGGATGGCGTTTCGGGCGTTTGCCGCGCCGTGAGCGGCACCGAAGCGGCGCGGAGGCGAGCGGGGCAAAAGTGAAGCGGCGCCCACGGCCTTTCGGCGGGGCGCCACTTCTCGTGGGGGCCGTGGGGTTGTTCCGTCAGCTGCAGCAGCTTCCGCCGGTGCAGCTCGTGGGCTTCTTCGCAGGGGACGCCGGCCCGGTTGCGCGATTCCACGGCATCTTGGAGAGAACCGTGGCGAGGGCGCAGATACCCGTCGCGCCGGAAAAGACGAGGCCCGCGCCGATGAAGCCGGTTCCGATAAAGAACATCGGACTCACGGTCGCCGCGAGCGCCGTGAAGGCGATCAGCAGGATGCCGACCGTGATCATCACTTGGCGGACGAGCGGCAGAGGTGCCTTCGGGTTGGCCTCGCACGGGAGGCCGGCCTTCTGCCACCCCAGGATGCCGCCTTCGACGACGGAGACATCGGTCCGGCCCGCGGCGCGAAGGGCATCGGCGACCTTGCCGGCACGGTTGCCGGAACGGCAGAGGATCAGCGTCTGGCGCCCGGGGACCGCCCCCGGGAAGCCCGACACCGAGAACGCCGAGCTCGGGTGCAGCGCTGCACCGGCGACGTGCTCGCGGCGGTGCTCGTCGGGCTCGCGGACGTCGACGAGCGTCGCGGTGCCCGCGGACAGCATCGCGGCGGCGTCGCGGGGCGAGGTGCGCGGGAGGGCCTCGGCTCGGGTGGGTTGCATGGTGGTCATGGCGGACAGTGTGAGCAGCGGCGCCGGGCGTTGGTTCCCGAATCCGCGTCGATTCGCCATTACCCTGCGCTGATGCCGTCGCTGAAGCAACGTTCCCGGGTCGCGGGCCTCTCCAAGGACCCCGCGGTGGCGATTCCGCAGCTTCTCGGCCAGTGCGGGCCGATGATCCACGCCGTGGTCCGTCGCGTGGTCCGCAACCCGGCGGACGCGGACGACGTGGTGCAGGAGGCATTCCTGAGCGCGTTCCGGAACTGGGGCGAATTCCGCGGCGATTCGGCGCCCTGCACCTGGCTGCACGCGATCGCGGTCCGCGCCGCGATCCGCCGCGGCAAGCGCGAGGCGCGCCGCCGGAACGTGGCACGCGAGTACGCCCGCGCGATGCCCTTCATGCAGCCGCGGCTTGCCGAGGCCGAGTTCGAGGCAGGATCCCGCGAGGCGCGCGAGCTGCGGGCCGAGGCGCGGGCGCGGGTCGACGCCGCGATGCGCGAGGTCGCCGAACCGTACCGCAGCACGCTCGTCCTGAAGGAGATCGCGGGCATGGGCGTCGAGGACGTCGCGAAGGTGCTCGGCGTGAAGGCGGCGACGGTGAAGACGCGGCTGCACCGCGGACGGTTCCTCCTGCGCGCGGCGCTGCTCGACGGACGGAGGGCCAAGCCCGTGCCGCCCGCCGTGTACGACCGCGCGACCTGCATGGACCTGCTCCGTGCCAAGATGGAGTCGCTCGACCGGGGCGTCGACTTCCCGTTGCAGGACGAGCTGGTGTGCGAGCGCTGCCGGCAGGTGTTCTCGAGCCTCGACGTCGGTGCCGACGCGTGCCGCAGCCTGCGGGGGAAGACGATGCCGGCGGCGCTGCGCCGGAGCATCGAGCGGGCGATCGCCGCGGCGTGACCGGAAGCCCTAGTCTGCGGGGCCATGGCCACGCTCGGTCGGCGAAACCTCCTGACGGTGACGCGCTCCGCGGATGCCGGCGCGTACCTCGATGCGGGACCGCTCGGCGAGGTGCTGCTTCCGCGGCGCTACGTGACCGGCTCGATGCGGCCGGGCTCGCAGGTGGACGCGTTCCTCTACCGCGACTCCGAGGACCGACTCGTCGCGACGACCGAGCGGCCGCATGCGATGGTCGGCGAGTTCGCGTGCATGGAGGTGCGCGACATCAGCGAGCGTGCCGGCGCGTTCCTCGACTGGGGGCTCCCGAAGGACCTGCTGCTTCCGTTCCGCGAGCAGGGCAAGCCCGTGAAGCTCGGCCAGAAGGTGGTGGTGGCCGTGATCATGGACGGCCGCACCGACCGCATCATCGCGAGCGCCAAGGTCGACGACCACTTCCGCGGCGGCGTCCCGATGTACCGGCCCGGACAGGAGGTCGACGCGCTGGTGTTCGCGCGGTCGCCGCTCGGCTTCGGCGTGGTCGTGGAGAACGCACACCGCGGCCTCCTGTTCCACGACGGCGCGAGGCACGACGTGCACTACGGCCAGCGGCTGCGTGCCTACGTGCGCTCGGTGCGCGACGACGGGAAGGTGGACCTCGGGTTCGACCCCGCGGGCTACGAGCGCGTGGCACCGCTCGGCGAGCGCATCATGGAGGCCCTCGCGGCCGCGGGCGGAACGCTCCCGGTCGGAGATCACTCCTCGCCGGCGGACATCCGCGCGCGATTCGGCGCGAGCAAGAAGGCGTTCAAGCAGGCGCTCGGCGCGCTCTACCGCGAGCGACGGATCGAGTTGGGGGAGGGCGGGATCCGGGCGGTCCGGTGATCGACGGACCGATGCGCGCCCGCGCGGCGTGCGCGATCAGGCCTTCGCCGCCTCGACTCGTGGGAAAAGCGCGCACTTCTCAAGCGCCGTGCCCGCCGCAATCCCGCCCCACGCCGTGCGCTTCGCGAACGGCATGGCCGCATCGCCGCCGCCGAGCGCAGCGCGCAGCTGCGCGGTCTTCTCGGGAAGGAACGGCTCGAGCATCACGCCCGCGATGCGCACGGCCTCCGCGCACTGCGCGAGGATGCTCGCGAGCTCGCCGGCGCGTGCCGGGTCCTTGGCGACCTTGAACGGCTCGGTGCGGTTGATGAACGCGTCGA
Organism: Planctomycetaceae bacterium; assembly: GCA_027488415.1. Classification (GTDB taxonomy): domain Bacteria; phylum Planctomycetota; class Phycisphaerae; order Phycisphaerales; family SM1A02; genus UBA966. The sequence goes on from JAIYBS010000203.1 coordinate 3,077, forward strand.
CGTCGCGCAGCAGCGCCATCGGCGCGTTCGCGGCCGCGACCAGGTCGAGCTCGTCGATCGCCCGCTGCCAGGCGTCGGCGGCCTGCGCGCAGCGCGCGGGCCACTCGCCGCCGCGCTGCGCGTCCTCGGGCATCCGGCCCTCGAAGTACTTGCCGATCATCGCGGTCACGCGGCTCGGGCAGTTGCCGACCACGTTGACGAGCTCGCTGGTGTAGGTGTCGTGGAAGTGCTGCGCGCGGAAGTCCGCGTCGCTCGCCTGCAGCGGTCCCTGCGTCGCCATGTACCAGCGCCACGCGTCGAGGCCGTACTTCGCGAAGTAGCCCTCGATCGTGGGCAGGTCGACGAAGTTCCCCATCGACTTCGACATCTTCTGCCCGTCGGCGATCCAGAAGCTGTGCGCGTGGATGCGCCGCGGCCTCGGCAGCTCGAGCGCCATCAGGAGCGCCGGCCAGATCACCGCGTGGAACCAGAGGATCTCCTTGCCGATCACGTGGTACTGGGCGGGCCAGTACTTGGCGCGCTCCTTCGCGAGCTCGCTGCCGGGCTCGCCGAGCCCGAGCGCGGTCACGTAGTTGAAGAGCGCGTCGATCCAGACGTAGATGACGTGCCGCTCGTCGCCGGGGAAGGGGATGCCCCAGGTGAAGTTGGTGCGCGTGATCGGCACGTCCTGCAGGCCGTCGCGCAGGCGGCCGAGCACCTCGTTCTGGCGCGCGGAGGGCTGCACGAAGCCGGGGTTCTCGGCGAAGAACCGCTCGAGCCGCTCCTGGAACGCGCTCAGCCGGAAGTAGTAGTTCTGCTCCGTCGCGCGCGCGAGCGGGCGGCCGCTGATCGGGCTCTTGTAGTCGAGCTCCTTGGCCTTCGTCTCGGTGTAGTACTCCTCCTGGCCCTCGTCGTACCAGCCCTCGAAGGTGCCGAGGTAGACGCTGCCGGAGTCGAGGAGCCGCTTCACGAACGCCTGCACCTGCCGCTCGTGGCGCGGCTCGGTGGTGCGGATGAAGTCGTCGTTCGAGAGGCCGAACACCTGCAGGACGCGCCGGAACTCCGCGGCGTTCTCGTCGGCGAGCGCCTGCGGGGTGACGCCCTTCGCCGCGGCGCTCTTCTCGACCTTGACGCCGTGCTCGTCGGTGCCCGTCAGGAAGAACACGTCCTCGCCGCGCAGCCGCATCGCGCGCGCCCACACGTCGCAGACGGTGGTGGTGTACGCGTGGCCGATGTGCGGCCGGTCGTTGACGTAGTAGATGGGCGTCGTGATGTAGGCGGGCATGGCGGAGGGCATGGCGAAGGGCAGAGGCTACTTGAGGAGCCGCGCCGCCCGCGCCGCCTCGGCGCGGCTGCCCGCGAGGACGAGCCAGAGC
>JAIYBS010000240.1 GCA_027488415.1 Planctomycetaceae bacterium
GCCGTCGGCGAGGGAGCGGTGCGTGCCGCTGTCGAAGACGAGGAGCGTCGCGTGCGACGCCGGCGGGAACGGCACGAAGCGCACGTCGAGCGACCGGCAGTCGAGCAGCATCGCGTGGTCCGCCTTCGCGAGCGCGGAGACGACCTGGTCCATGATGCCGCACGGAACGCCGGCGAAGCGCTGCTCGGCCTCCTGGCAGAGCCGCGCGAGCGGGAGGCCGAAGAGCGGCGCGGAGAGGAGCTCCGCGAGCGCGGTGGCGATCGCCACCGAGAATGCCGCGCTCGAGCTGAGGCCCGCGCCCATCGGCACGTCGCTGGCGACGGCGATCTCGAGCGGCGGGACCCGGACGCCCTCGCGCACGAACCCCGCGAGCACGCCGAGCGCGAGGTTCGCCCACGCGCGGTCGCCCGCCTCGCGCGGCGCGGCGTCGGCCGCGGCGGGGTCGGGCAGCTCGACGAGCGAGCGGAGCTCCTCGCTCCAGATGCGCCAGCGCCCGTCCGCGGCGGTACGGGCCGCGACGGCGCAGTCCCGGTCGATCGCGATCGGGAGCACCAGCCCGTCCTGGTAGTCGACGTGCTCGCCGACGAGGTTCACTCGGCCGGGCGCGCGGGCGATGACCGCGGGCCGCCCGCCGAAGCGGCGCTCGAATGCGGCAAGGGCGCGCGCCGGGGCGGTGAGTGCGGGGTCGGTCACGGATGGCGAGGATAGGAAATCGGCGCCGGGCGCCCCGGCACGCGCCCGCCTAAAATGCGCAGCCCCATGAAAGACCTGATCGGCGCAAAGGGACTCCGGAAGTCCTTCGGCGCGTTCGAAGCCGTCCGAGGAGTCGACCTGACCGTTCCCGCGGGACAGGTGCTCGGGTTCCTCGGGCCCAACGGCGCCGGCAAGAGCACCACGATGCGCATGCTGACGGGCTTCCTCGAGCCGACCGAGGGCTCCGTGACGCTCGACGGCATCGACCTCGCCTCCGACCCCATCGCCGCCAAGCGATCCTTCGGCTACCTGCCCGAGGGCGCGCCCGCGTACGGCGACATGCGGGTCGAGGAGTTCCTGCTCTTCGCCGCGCGCTCGCGCGGCTACTCGGGCGTCGAGGCCCGCCGCCGGGTCGATGCCGCGATCGACCGGCTGCACCTCGGCCCGTACCGCAAGCAGCTCGTCGAGACGCTCTCCAAGGGCTACAAGCGCCGGACCGGCCTGGCGCAGGCGATCCTGCACGACCCGCCGATCCTGGTGCTCGACGAGCCCACCGACGGCCTCGACCCGAACCAGAAGCACGAGGTCCGCGAGCTGATCCGCCGGCTCGGCGGCGAGCGCGCGGTCGTCCTCTCGACGCACATCCTCGAGGAGGTGGAGGCCGTGTGCACGCGCGCCGTCATCATCAACGAGGGCCGCATCGTCTTCGACGGCACGCCCGCGGAGCTCGACTCCAGGGCACCCGGCAGCGTCACGCGCAACCGCCTCGACCACGTCTTCCGCATGCTCACGACGAGCGACGTCGCGCGCCGCGAAGGAGCCGCACGATGACCGCAGCCGCGTCACGCACCGCATCGGTCTTCCGCCGCGAGTTCGCCGCGTACTTCGCGAGCCCTCTCGCCGGGATCTTCCTCGTCATCTACCTCTTCATGTCCGCCATCTTCACCTTCCAGCTCGGCGGGTTCTACGAGCGCGGGCAGGCGGACCTGCGGCCCTTCTTCCAGGGGCAGCCCTGGCTCGACCTCTTCCTCGTGCCGGCGCTGAGCATGCGGCTCTGGTCAGAGGACCGGCGCACGGGCACGATCGAGCTCCTCCTCACCCTGCCCTACTCGGTCGCGGACCTCGTGCTCGGCAAGTTCCTCGCGGCGTGGGCGTTCGCCTGCGTCGCGCTCGCGCTGACGGTGCCGCTGTGGGTCACGGTGTCGTGGCTCGGCTCCCCCGACCACGGCGCGATCCTGGTCGGCTACGTCGCGTGCGCGCTCCTCGCGGGGTGCTTCCTCGCCGTGGGCGCGTTCCTCTCGGCATTCACCAAGAACCAGGTGATCGCCTTCGTCCTCTGCGGCGTCGCGAGCTTCCTGCTGCTCGTCACCGGCTTCCCGGTGGTGCTCGACTTCGTGAGCGGCTGGCTGCCGCGCTGGGCGGTCGAGGCGATCAGCGCGATGAGTGCGCTCACGCACTTCGAGAGCATGATGCGCGGCGTCCTCGACGGACGCGACCTCCTCTACTTCGTCTCGGTCACCGCGGCGTTCCTGTTCCTGAACGGGGTCGTCGTCGAATGGAAGAAGGCGGACTGACACCATGGCTGCACGCACAGAGACCCGGCGCAACGCCCTGCTGACGATCGTCGCCGTGCTGGTCGGCATCGTCGCCCTCAACACGGTCCTCGACGTCCTCGTCCCGGGACTCCGCGCCGACCTGACGCAGGACCGGCTCTACAGCACGAGCAAGGGCGTCGACCGCACGCTCGCCACGCTCGACGAGCCCGTGCGCATCGACTACTACTGGACGCAGGAAGGCTCGAAGGACCAGCCGCTCATCCGCGCGCACGCGCAGCGCGTGCGCGAGTACCTCGAGGAGCTGCAGCGGCGCTCGAACGGCAACCTCGAGCTCCGGTTCATCGACCCCGAGCCGTTCAGCGAGGCCGAGGACGAGGCGCGCGCGGCCGGGCTGCCCGCGCTCGCCGTCGACGGCAGCGGCCGGACGCTGACGCTCGGCCTCGTGGTGCGAGGGCCCACCGACCGCA
>JAIYBS010000328.1 GCA_027488415.1 Planctomycetaceae bacterium
AGCTCAGTTGGTAGAGCGTCAGCTTCCCAAGCTGAATGTCGAGGGTTCGAGTCCCTTTGCCCGCTTTGAATTGCGTTCAGGAATCGGGAGCAAGCAGCCTCCCGGGGGATGACCGACGGGTCGATGTCCTATTCTGCGGACCATGACTCCGCGATCCACCGCCCGTATCTCCGCGTCGATCCTCTCCGCCGCCCTCGCCGTGCTGCCGGTCACCGGCTGCGTCGCGATCGGGAACACCAAGAACACGACTGCGTCGTCCCGCGATGCCGCGCGCGCCCCGATCACCGAGCAGCAGGTCAATGCCGCGCAGCAGGCCTGGTGCGACGGGCTCGTTCGCGTCGCGCAGGTCCACGCGCAGGGCGGCGACGCGAAGGCCGTCGCCGCGAAGATGATCGACGACCTCTACGACTACGCGGACGGGCAGGTGTTCTTCAAGCCCACGCTCGCGTTCGGGCCGCGCACGTTCCGGCCGACGCGCGAGGGCGCGCTCGCGTACTTCGTCGGCGGCAACCCGTCCTTTCCCGAGGACACCGGCTTCGCGCTCAAGGGCTGGACGAAGGCCCGCTACGACAACAACGCCGCCGAGAACGGCATCCAGATCCACGGCGACATCGCGATCACGATGGGCAACGTCTACATCACCGGTGCCGACGGGAAGGAAGTGATGGTCGACAAGACCTTCGTCTTCCGCCGCTGCAAGGACGGCAACCTGCGCCTCTGCGTCCACAAGTCGGCGCTGCCCTTCTCCCCGAACTGATCGGCGCACATGACCGCAATCCATCGCCTCCGACCGATCGCCGTCGCCGTTCGCGCGCTGATGCTTGCGGTGCCCGCGCTGCTCCTCGGCGGCTGCGCGGAGACCGCGGTGAAGGTCGGCCTGCAGACGCGCTCCGCGATCTACGCGAATTCGCTGCTCGAGGGGGCGAGCGGGGCACGCGCCCTGCTCACGTCGAACCCACCGCGGGTGGGCATCCTTCAGGGATCCTCGCCAGGTGCGCCGATCCGCGGGCTGGGCCCGTTCGCGTCCGACGCGGTCCGGGTCGCGCTCCATCGCCGCTGCCCGGGCTCGACCGTCGTGAGCGGTCCGACGGTGGCGGGACTCGCGGCGCAGGCCGGCAAGTCGCCCGAGCTCGCGCGGCTCCTCCGCGAGGCCCACGACACGGGCATCCTCAACCCCGCCGACCTCCGCGAGCTGGGAACCGCCACCGGGCTCGAGTGGTTCTTCCTGGCGATCGTCGCCTCGAACGACGTCCGCGACTCGACTCGCTTCACGTTCTTCGGGGTCACGGCCGTGCGGTCCAACTGGACCACCTCGAACCTGACGCTGCAGCTCTACCACGCACCCACCGGCCGGATCGCGTGGCAGTCCGTCGGCGACTGCACCGAGTACACCGAAACCCTGTCGTCGGCTCCCGTCCCGCTGCACGTCGTGATGTCCGAGCTGGCGGGAGTGATGGTGAACGACCTCCTGCAGTCGCGTTCGCGCACCTCGCTGCTCTGGATCACCAACCAGAAGCAGCACCTGGAACCGGAGCACGCGAACGACGCCTCCGATGCTCACCCCTTGCCGGAGGATCCGTCGGATGTGGACTCGTACCTGCCGGCCGACCGGCCCGAGATCGAGCCCGAGCCGCGCGCGATGGCGCCGGGACGGTGACCCGCACCGCTGAGCCCGGTGGCGGACGAGCCGAGTGACCGATGCTTGAACTCCTGCTTGCATCCGTGATCGCGACGACCCCACTCGCCCCCGGCGACGGCGCGAGCGCGGATGCCGCCGAGTTCCTCCGGGCGCAATGCCTCGACTGCCACGGCGACGGCACATTGAAGGGCTCGCTCGACCTCCGTCCCGTCGTCGCGTCGCTGCGCGACGGCACGCTCACCGTCTCGCAGCGCGCGGTCCTTCGACGCGCACGCGCGCGCGTCGATGCGGGCGAGATGCCGCCGGCGGACCCCGAATCACCGCCGCTCGACCGCGATTCGCGCGAGAAGGCAGTCGCGCAGCTCCGCGCCGCATGCAGAACCAGCGGCCCGCTGCCCGTCCCGCCGGGACCGCCGCCGCGGCGAATGAACCGCGCGGAGTACGCATGGACAGTGCAGGACGCCTTCGGCATCGACGTCTCGACGCTCGGCGCGCTGCCCCCGGACGACGTCGGCGCCGGCTTCGACAACGTGGCGTCGGTCCTGTCGCTGCCGCCGTCGGCGATGGAGCGCTACGTCGACCTCGCGGAGCGGATCGCGGAGGTCGCGTGCCCCGACTCCGCCGCCGCCGGCGCGGTGGTGCTCGACGTTCCGGGCGACAAGCTCCGCGTGCCGAAGGAATCCGGCAATTCCGGCAAGGGCGTCGCGGTGGTGTGGTCGAACGGGTCGGCGCATGCGTCCTTCGACGCACCGGCGGCCGGCGCGTACGAGGTCACCTTCCGCGCGAGCGGCACGCAGGCCGGGCCCGAACCCGTGAAGGTCGCCGTGGAGCTCGACCGCGAGGCCGTCGCGTGGTTCGACGTTCCCGAGCGCGAGGACGCGCCGGGATCGCGCCGCGTGGAGCTGAACGCCGCGCGCGGCAAGCACCGGATCGCCGTCGCGTTCCTCAACGACTACTTCACGAAGAACGGCCCGGGCGGCAAGCCGGCCGACCGGAACCTGCTCGTCCACTCGCTGCGCGTGCGCGGTCCGCTCGGTACGGGCGAGCCGCCCGCCTGGCAGCGGCGGATGGCGCGTGAGCTGGCGCTCGCCGACGACGCATCGCCCCGGGCACGCGAGGACGCCGAGCTCGGCTGGCTCGTCGCGCGCCTCCTGCGACGCCCGTCCGCGGCGACCGACCTCGCGACGCTCCGTGCCGCGATCGACCCGGTGGCAGCCGGCGCGCCGCGCGACGCGCGCCTGCGGGCGGCGCTGACCGCGCTCCTCGTCCACCCCGAGTTCCTCTTCCACGTGGAGCCGGAGCCGAATGCGAGTGCACCCGCGCGCGATCTCACGCCGCACGAGCTCGCTTCGCGGCTCGCGGCGTTCCTTTGGTGCAGCGCTCCCGATGCCGAGCTCGCCGCGGCGGCTGCCGAGGGCTCGCTGCTCGAGCCTGCCGGGCTCCGTCGCGCGGTCGACCGCATGCTCGACGACCCGCGTGCCTCGCGGCTCGCCGACCGGTTCGCGCCGCAGTGGCTCGCGATCGACGCGCTCGAGGACCGCACCCCCGACCCGCGCCAGTTCCCCGGCATCGACGCCGAGCTGCTCGGCTCGATGCGCGCCGAGTCGGTGCTGTTCTTCGACGCCGTGCTCCGCGAGCGACGGCCTGCGTCAGCGCTCGTCGACGCGGACTTCACCTTCGTCGACGAGCGCCTGGCGCGGCACTACGGCATGCCAGCCCCGACTGGCGGCGGGATGCGCCGCGTCGCCGCCGACCCGTCGCGCGGCGGCGGCGTCCTCGCGCACGCGAGCGTGCTGGTCGCGACCAGCAATCCGTCGCGGACGTCCCCGGTCAAGCGCGGCAAGTGGGTGCTCGATGCGCTGCTCGACGCCGCACCGCCGCCACCTCCGCCGGGAACTCCCCAGCTTCCGGAACAGGCCCCCGGCGACGCCGCACGGTCGGTGCGCGAGCTCCTTGCGGCGCACCGAGCCGACCCGAACTGCGCCGCGTGCCACCTTCGCATGGACGCCATCGGGTTCGCGTTCGAGCGCTGGGACCCGGTCGGCCGGCCGCGTGCGCGGTTCGGCGGCGCGGACATCGACGACCTCGGCGAGCTCCCCGACGGCCGCATGCTGCAGGGCGTCCCCTCGCTGCGTGCGGAGCTGCGGACATCCC
>JAIYBS010000322.1 GCA_027488415.1 Planctomycetaceae bacterium
GTTGTGGGTGAGGCATGCGGCGCCGTCGAAGTGCCCGTCGGCGCCGAGGGCCCCGACCGGGCAGGCGGCCACGCAGAGCTTGCAGGAGACGCAGGGGTTGAAGTCGATCGGCTCAGTGGGCACGTCGACGTCGCGGTCGATCAGCACGGTGCCCAGCAGGATGAAGCTTCCGAAGCGCGGGTGGATGACGCTCCGGTGGATGCCCATGCGGCCCAGGCCCGCGGCCTCGGCGACCGGCTTGTGGGCGACGACCCAGGGGCGCTCGTCGACGCCTGCGCTGAGTTCCATCGGGAACCCCATCGACGGATTGCAGGCGCGGACACCGCGGTCCTCGAGGGCCAGGACGATGCGGCGGCAGACATCGTCCACCTCGTGGCCGGCGGCGTGGAACGCCTGGTTGGCCACGGAGCGACTCAGGCTCTGCACGTTGGCGCGCTGCATCCGCACCACCAGCGAGATGAGCGTGCGGCCCCCGGGAAAGGCGGCGTCCACGAACGGGCGCTCGGAGGCGACGAGGGGATGGTCGATGCGGACGAAGCCGACGTCGTCGGCTCCGGCTGCCAGGCAGAGGGCGCGAAGCTCCGCGGCGGAGAGACTGCCGGCGGAGATCGTCAGCGCGGCGGGAGCGGCGGCGGAGGGGCGTGATGGATTCATTGTTGTATCTGCAACGAAAAGTGTCGTGATGGCCGTTGAGCGACGCCGGGGTTACGACGCAGGTGCGAGTTCCCGCCAGAGCCGGTCGCCGAGCGTTCGCACCGCGTTGGTGCCGGAGGTGCCGAGGAGCGCGGCGGCCTCGGCCTGGGCCCGTCGCCAGCCGGGCAGTGCCGAGGCGAGCTTCCGCCGTCCCCGCTCGGTGAGCCGGACGGTGCGGACTCGCTCGCCTTCGCCGTGCCAGCCGTCGGCCTCGAGCCAGCCCTGCTCGAGCAGGGGACGGAGATTGCGGCTCACGGTGGACCGCTCCATCTGCAGGATGCGACCGATCTCGCCGGGCGGGCACGGCCCGATCTTCCCGGCGGTCACCAGCACGTTCATCTGGGCCACGGTCAGCTCCTTGTCGGCCAAGGCCCGGTCGTAGATCGCGCTGATCGCCCGCCCGAGCATGCGAACCCGGACGGCGAGGCAGCCGCCGGCGATCTCGTCGATGTGGTCGGGAGCGGAGGGCATGGCGGTAGTGTTGCAGATACAACAAGTGGGGTCAAGGGGATTTCCGGCACCCGTTGCAGGCGTCCGCTCCCCGATCCGGCCGTCCGCCGGTCCCGATCCCGCTGGCTCGCAAGTGCGCCTTTATGCTCTCGCCATGGGCAGTTCACCCCCAACTCGCGCGGTGCTCGAAGGCCTTCGTGATTCGCTGAATCGCCAGGGGCGGCTGTACGGACACCCCGTCGTCCGCGACTTCGATGCGATCCGCGCCGTGATCGCCGTGCTGCGCGGGGAGGGCAGCGGCGGATTGACTCCCGACGAGGTCCGGATCGTCCTCGACACCGACTACCGGTTCTCGCAGCTGACGGAGGACGACGCCGTCCTCGTCGGCGAGCTGCGGGAGCTTGGTTCGATCGCGTTGTCCGCGTCGCCCCTCGGTGCCGCCGGGATGCAGGCGCTTGCCTCGCTGCCGCGGCTCGCCAGGCTCGAGGTCGGGAACGCGAATCTGAAGCGGACGGCGTACCCGACCATCGCCGCGGTGACCGGGCTTCGCTCGTTCGGGATCTCGGGCGACAAGAAGTTCGGCGACGCGGACATCGACGCGTTGCTTGGCCTCGGCCGGCTCGAGACCGTCAGGCTGCGGGAGACGGGCCTGACCGATGCGGGCATCGCGAAGCTCGCCGCCGTGCCGTCGATCGTCGACGTCGAGGTGCCGTCCGGCGTGACCGACGCGGGAGTCGCGGCGATCGCCGCGAAGGGGCAGCTGGAGCGGGTTCGACTGATCCTCGCAAAGATCACCGACGACTCGCTTTCGGCGCTGTCGGGGTGCCGGCGACTCCGGGCGCTCGACGTGTCGCGGTGCTCGAAGGTGACCGACGCGGGCGTGCGCATGCTGTCGGCGTGCGCGGAGCTCGAGGAGCTTGACCTCGCCGGAACGAAGGCGACCGGCGGTTGCCTGAGCGCGCTGTCCGGGCTCGCCAACCTGCGAACGCTGCATCTGCAGGGCCAGAAGCTGACCGACCGCGACGTGCCGGCCTTGGCATCGATCCGGTCTCTCCGCCGCGTGATGCTCGGCCGGAACAAGATCACGGGGGCCGGATTCGCGGCCCTGAAGCGGGCGTTGCCCGAGTGCGACATCAACACGCTCGGGTGAGCGACGGCAGACCGCAGGTTGTTCGTTGATGGCGCGCGGGACGGTCGCAGATCGCGCCCGCGGGTACCTTTCCGCCGGCGCGACGTTCGGCCACGCAACGGGCACTCGGGCGCCCAGCGCGGTTCCGGCCGTTCGCGTTGCAGGAGGTCGCGGCATGCGATTGAATCATCGGACCGGAGCGGCGTGCGGGGTGCTCCTCGCGGTCATCGGTGCATCGTTCGCGGCAATGCCGCTGCGCGGTGCATCGGCGCAGGAGCCGAACGCCCCGGCGGCAGCTCGATCGGGGAACCCGGGCACCGCTGACATCGCGGCCGTCGACGGTGACTGGATCTTCGTCGAGGATCGCACGCCCGGTCGGACGCTCGAGCAGATCAATCCGCCGATGTCCTCGTCGTTCTCGATGCGCGTCGAGGAAGGCGCGGTGGTGCTCAACGGCCATGGATCCGGTCACCGCGACGTGCGCGTCGCGCTCGACGGCGCCGTCGCCGAGCGCGAGGA
>JAIYBS010000146.1 GCA_027488415.1 Planctomycetaceae bacterium
CTACGACTTCGACGAGTCGCCGGTGAAGGACTTCGTGCTGCTCTCGGGGCTTGCCACGACGCGCACCAAGGCAGTCGTCTCCGGATACCCGAAGCCCGGCGACCGGAACCCGGTCGCGCGGCTCGAGATCTACAACGTCGCCTCGTGCACGCGTACCAAGGTGGACGTCGGACCGGACGCCGAGCAGTACGTCTACGGCGTGGAGTGGTCGCCGAAGGGTGATGCGCTCCTCTGGTTCCGCGCGAACCGCCGGCAGGACCGCGTCGAGCTGATGGCCACCGATCCGCGCACCGGCGCCTCGCGCGTGGTGCTCGCCGAGACGCAGGCGACGTGGCAGAAGAACTCGCCGGCGCTGCGGTTCCTCGCCGATGGCCGCCGCTTCCTGTGGGAGTCGGAGTCGAACGGCTTCGCCAACTGGGAGCTGCACGATCTTCGGGACGGACGTATCGCGCGTCTCACGGACGACCCGTGGCCGGCCGAGTCGATCGTCGCCGTCGATGAGCCGAACGGCTGGCTCTACTACACCGCGCGTTCGGGGAAGGTCGGCATCTGCTCGCAGCTCCATCGCGCCCGGCTCGACGGCAGCCGCCGCGAGCGGCTGACCAAGGACGAGCTGCACCATTCCGGCTTCTCGATCTCGCCGAGCGGGACGCACTTCGTCGCCGTGGGCGAGTTCGTGGACGTCCCGCCCTCGGCCTCGCTCTGCGCGATGGACGGGAGCGTCGTCGCGGCGCTGACGAAGCCCGCGCCCGACCCGTACGCCAAGGACGGGATCCCTGCACCGGAGTTCCTCGAGCTGACGGCCGACGACGGCGTCACCGTGCTCTACGGGCTCCTCTACAAGCCGCGCGGATTCGATCCGTCGCGGACCTATCCGCTCGTCGTTGAGACGTACGGCGGTCCGCTCTTCGCGACCGTCTCTCCCCGGTTCGGCTCCGCCGAGGCGAACGCCGACTTCGGCGTGCTCGTGGCGAAGCTCGACAACCGCGGCACCCCGGGGCGCGGCAAGGCGTTCGAGGGGGCCACGTACCTGAAGCTCGGCGGCCCGGACGTCGACGACCAGGCCACGCTCGTGCGCGAGCTGGCGAAGCGGCCCTACGTCGACGGGACCCGCGTCGCGGTGACCGGCCACAGCTACGGCGGCTACATGGCGCTGATGTGCGTGCTGCGGTACCCGGAGCTCTTCCAGGTCGCCGTGGCGGGCGCGCCGCCCACCGACTGGCGGCAGTACGACACGATCTACACCGAGCGCGTCATGCGCACGCCCGCCGAGAACGAGGCCGGCTACGACGCCGGCAGCGCGGTGAAGCTCGCCGGCAAGCTGAAGGGCAGGGTGCTCCTGCTGCACGGCATGGTGGACGACAACGTCCATCCGAACAACACGTTCGCGATCGCGCAGGCGTGGCAGCAGTCCTCGACCCCGTTCGAGATGATGCTCTTCCCGAACTCCGACCATGGGATCCGCAGCCCCGCCTACGAGGCGACCAAGTGGAGCTTCATCCTGCGGAACTTCGGGATGTGGGAGCCGAAGGCGCTCGGCGCCGCCCCTGCGGCGGCGACGGGCGGCGAGCCGATGAAGGCGAAGTGACCCCGGCACCGATGACGCTTCCCCCCGACCGCAGCCACGTCCGCACCGAGGCCCGCAACCCGGGGTCGATGCATCTGGATCGGCTCGACTCCGAGTCGATCGTGCGGCTGATGGCGGACGACCACCGCGCGGTGTCGGCGGCGGTCGAGGCGGCGGCACCGGCGATCGGCGCGCTCGTCGACTCGCTGGTCGACCGGTTCCGCTCGGGCGGCCGCCTCCTCTACTTCGGCGCCGGCACCAGCGGCCGCCTTGGCGTCCTCGACGCGAGCGAGTGCCCGCCGACCTTCCTCTCGGATCCGGGCCAGGTCGTCGGCATCATCGCCGGCGGCGACTCCGCGCTGCGCCGCTCGAGCGAGGGCCGCGAGGACGAGTGGGAGGGCGCGCGCGAGGAGATCGAGCGCCATGCGGTCGGCCCGCTCGACACCGTCGTCGGCATCGCCGCGGGCGGCACGACGCCGTACCCGCTCGGCGCGATCCGACTCGCGAAGGCGCGGGGCGCCGCGACGGCGTTCATCGCCTGCGTGCCCATGCAGGTGCCCGAGGCATGCGACCACCTGGTCGTCGTGGACACGGGCCCCGAGGTCCTGACCGGCAGCACCCGGCTGAAGGCCGGCAGCGCGACGAAGCTCGCGCTCAACTGCATCACCACCGCGCTCTTCACGCGCCTCGGGAAGGTGCGCGGGAACCTCATGGTCGACCTCGCGGCCACGAACGACAAGCTGGTGGACCGCGCGATCCGAACCGTGCGGATGTTCGACCCGTCGCTCACGCGCGAGCAGGCCTGGGCGCTGCTCGAGGCGAACGGGCGCTCCGTGAAGCGGGCGATCGAGGTCCCGAACTGGCAGCCGACGCTCGAGGGCGCGCGCCTGCGCGTGCGGCCTCTCCGCGAGTCGGACCGTGACGCGCTCCACGCCGCCGCGTCGGACCCGCTGATCTGGGCGCAGCACTCCGCGCGCGACCGGCACGAGCGCCCCGCGTTCGACCGTTACTTCGACGGCGCCCTCGCGTCCGGCGGCGGGCTCGTGGTCGAGGACCGTACGGGGCGCATCGTCGGCAGCTCGCGCTACTACGACTGGAACCCGTCCGACCGGACGGTGGTCGTCGGCTACACCTTCCTGGAGCGCGCTCTCTGGGGCACCGGGGCGAACGCCGAGCTCAAGCGGCTCATGCTCGACCATGCCTTCCGCTGGGTGCCCACCGTGTGGTTCCACGTGAGCCCCGGCAACGAGCGTTCGCAGCGCGCCCTCGCGGCGATCGGTGCGGTGCGCGACCGCGAGGAGATGGTCGACGTGGGCGGAGTGCCCAGCCCGCGGGCGATCTACCGGATCGACCGCGCGGGCGGGTGACGGTTCGCGGGCATGCCCGCCGTCGATCCTGCCCCGTCCATGCTCAACGCGAAAAGCACGACGGGCCCCGCTTGCGCGGGGCCCGTCGTCGATCGCGATCGAATCGAGGCGGCGATCAGCCGACCATCGACTTGAGGGCCTTCATCGGGCGGATCTTGATCTTGCGCGAGGCGGGCTTCGCCTTCACGGTCATCATCTCGCCGGGCTTGAAGGGGTTCGGCTTCTCGTAGGCCTTGGTGGAGGGCTTGTTGATCACCATGATCTTCATCATGCCGTGCACGACGAAGACGCCGGAACCCTTCTTGCTCAGGTCCTTCTTCATGAGGTTGCCGAGCTCCTCGAAGACGGCGACGACCTGCTTGCGCGGCATCTTGGTCTTCTCGGCGATCATCTTGAGGGTCTCACCCTTGCTGCGGGGCTTTGCGGTTGCCATCCTGACGTCCTTTCTGCCGGGGGCGGCCGATTCCTTGTGGCCGACCCCGAAAGCTTGCGAATCCGGGCTCACTACCCAGAACGACGCGGAAGATAGGGGTTTTTGTGGCGGACGCAAGGGGTAACGAGGGTGCGTCTAGCCGTTTTCAGCACATTTGGACGATTTTCGCCATTTTCTTGGTGGTTACGCCAACGTCCCCCGGCCCCGGGGGCGAGTTGAAGCCCAAAAACGACCGGTCCGGACGCTCGGTGGCGTCCGGACCGGGGTTTCGTTGTCCTCGCGAGGCTGCCGGCGGCTCGACTCAGAGCTTCACCGACCCCGCCGTCGGCCGACCGACCGAGTGGTACTCGAACCCGTCGTGCGCCATCTGCGTCGGGCGGAAGAGGTTGCGCCCGTCGAACACGAGCGCGTGCTTCAGCCGCTTCTTGATGTCGGCGAGGTCCGGCGAGCGGAACTCGCTCCACTCGGTGCAGATGACGAGCGCGTCGGCGCCGTCGAGCGCGGAGTACATGTCCTTCGCGTGCGGGATGTGCGGCTCCTCGTGCCCGAGGTTCTCCAGCGCGACCGGGTCGTACGCGACCACCTTCGCGCCGGCGGCGATGGCGCGCTGCATCAGCGCGATCGCCGGGGCCTCGCGGATGTCGTCCGTGCGCGGCTTGAAGGCGACGCCCCAGAACGCGAGCGTGCGTCCCTTGAGGCCGCCCGCGCCGAAGCGCCGCTCGATCTTCTGCCAGAAGTGGCCGCGCTGGTCCTGGTTCACCTCGTGCACGGACGCGTTCAGCTTGCAGTCGAATCCCTTGCCGCGGCCCATGCCGACGACCGCCTGCGTGTCCTTCGGGAAGCAGCTGCCGCCGTAGCCGAGGCCCGGGTAGAGGAACTGGTTCCCGATGCGGCGGTCGGCGCACATGCCCTCGCGGACGCTCGAGACGTCGGCGCCCATGTATTCGCACAGGTTCGCGATCTCGTTGATGAACGAAATCTTGCAGGCGAGCATCGCGTTCGACGCGTACTTCACCATCTCCGCGCTGCGCACGTCCATGAAGTAGATCGGGTTGCCGTTGCGGACGAACGGCTCGTACAGCGCGCGCATCGTCTCCTCGGCCTCCTTGCTCTCGACGCCGCAGACGATGCGGTCGGGCTTCATGAAGTCGTTGATCGCGTCGCCTTCCTTGAGGAACTCCGGGTTGTCGGCGATGTGGAAGGGCACCTTGGTCAGGCTGCGGACGAGGTCGCGCACCGCGTGGCTCGTGCCCACGGGCACCGTGCTCTTCACGACGACCGTCTTCGGCTTGCCGCCGGGGCCGAAGTGCTCGAGCGCCGCGGCGATGTCGCGCGCCACCGAGAGCACGTACTGCAGGTCCGCGCTGCCGTCCTCGTCGCTCGGCGTGCCGACGCAGATGAAGATCGCCTCGGCGTCCCGGTACGCGGCGAGCTTGTCGAGCGTGAAGTGGATGCGGCCGGCCTGGATGTTGCGCTGCAGCATCTCCGTGAGGCCGGGCTCGTAGATCGGGCTCTCGCCGTGCTTGAGCTTCTCGATCTTGCGGGCGTCGACGTCCAGGCAGGTCACCTGGTTGCCCGTCTCGGCGAAGCAGGCGCCGGTGACGAGTCCGACGTATCCGGTTCCGACCATCGTGAGCTTCATGTGCGGTGCATCTCCGGTTCGTTGGGGGATTCGCGCGGCGAATCGATCGTGCGGGCGGGGGAGGGTACATCCGGGGCCGCGCCCTCGACGTCGAGCAGGAATCGCTTGATGCGCACGTTCGCCGCGTCCGGCCCCGTGTCGCCGGCATAGCCGCCGATCCCGCCGCCGCTCGAGACCACGCGGTGGCACGGGACGACGACCGGAAGCGGGTTCCGGCGCATCGCCTGTCCCGCGGCGCGGACGGCGTCGGGACTTCCGGCCTTCGCCGCGAGCCACGCGTAGGTGCGCGTCTCGCCGCGCGGGATCCTCCGACAGGCATCCCAGCACGCGCGCTGGAACGGGGTTCCCTCGGGGGTGGAGACATCCTCGAAGCCGTCCGCCGAGCCGCCGACGTACGCGGCGACGCGGCGCCGCAGCTCGTCGGCCTCCGTCGGAGAGCGCGCCCAGAGCCGGAGCTCGCCGACTGGGGTCTGGACCACCGCCTTGTGCTCGTGGGGAGGCCTTTTCACGGCCGCGATGCTAGTGGCGGGGTAGGATTTCTCGCTCCGATGACTACCGCCACCCACACCTCCGCGTTCGGTGCCCCCGCCTCCCTCGACCCGATGTCCCTGGAGCTCGTGGAACTCGTGGGCGCCCAGGACCCGGACGTGGCCGCGCTGCTCGCGCAGGAGGCCGACCGCCAGGCCAGCACCCTCGAGCTGATCGCCAGCGAGAACCACGTCACGCCCGCCGTCATGCACGCCGCCGGCAGCTGGCTCACCAACAAGTACGCCGAGGGCTACCCGGGCAAGCGGTACTACGGCGGGTGCGAGTTCGTGGACGTGGTGGAGCGGCTC
>JAIYBS010000082.1 GCA_027488415.1 Planctomycetaceae bacterium
AACGCGTACTACTCGGGCAACACGATCAACTTCTACAGCTCGGGCAGCGGCTGCGCGAACACCGCGTTCGGCACCGTCGTACACCACGAGTACGGCCACAACGCCGTCGCCAAGGGCGGCTCCGGCCAGGGCGGCTACGGCGAGGGCATGGGCGACATCTTCGGCATGCTCGTCTCGGACAACCCGCGCACGGGTATCGGCTTCCAGAGCAACTGCGCGGTCGGCATCCGCAACGCGGACAACACCTGCCAGTACGAACCCGTCAACTGCTCGAGCTGCGGCAGCGCGATCCACGCGTGCGGCAACCTGATCTCCGGCTGCGTCTGGGACCTCCGCGACCGGCTGCTCGCGGCGTACCCGAGCACGTACCGCACCATCCTTGCCGACCTGAGCGTGAACTCGATCCTGCTGCACGGCGCGGTGACGACGATCAACGCCGAGATCACGGTCGACTTCCTGACGCTCGACGACGACAACGGCAACATCCTCGACGGCACGCCGAACTACGCGGCGATCAACGAGTCCTTCGGCGCGCACGGCCTGCCGGGGCCGGTCATCGAGCTCCTGAACTTCACGTTCCCCGACGGGCTGCCCGCCTTCGTCGAGCCGAACGGGTCGACGCCGCTGCGCGTGCAGATCGCGCCGAGCGGCTCCACGCCGAACGAGTGGACGGCGCGTCTCTACTCGCGCACGGCAGGCGAGTCGGCGTGGACGATCACCTCGATGATCCCGCTCGGCTCGAACCTCTACACGGTGAACGTGCCCGGCGGCGCCTGCCTGCAGAACCGCGAGTACTACGTGGCCTGCAACACGCTCGCCGGCTCCGTGGCGACCAGCCCGACGGCCGCGCCTCAGGCGTTCCACGCCTCGGTCATCGCGAGCGGGACGACGAACGTCGCGACGAACGAGTTCGAGGCCGCCACCACCGGATGGACCGTCGGCGCGACGGGCGACACGGCGACCAACGGCCTCTGGCTCGCGGCCGACCCGTTCCGCACGGCCTACACGAACGGCAACGAGTGCCAGCCGGAGAACGATGCCTCGGCGGCAGGCACGCGCGCCTTCATCACCGGCAATACGACCGCCGCGGGCACGACCAACGCGCTGCGCACGCAGGCCGACGTCGACGGCGGCACGACCACGCTGACGTCGCCGGCGTTCGACCTCTCGGCGACGCCGCAGGCGAAGGTGAGCTACTCGCGCTGGTACGCGGGCTGGCAGAACAGCACCACCGCCTCGGCCGGCGACTCGCTCGTCGTCCAGGTCTCCGCCGACAACGGCGCGAACTGGGTGACCGTGGAGACCCTCAACACCAACGCCGGCGCGTGGGTCGCCCGCTCGTTCGTGGTCAGCGACTACGTCACGCCGAGCGCGCAGGTCCGCGTGCGGTTCCGCGCGACCGACGGCAGCACCGACTCCACCGTCGAGGCCGGCATCGACGACTTCCGCGTGGACGCCTTCATCTGCGACAACTCGATCCCCGAGGACCTCAACGGCGACGGTGCCGTGAACGGTGCCGACCTGGGCCTGCTGCTCTCCAACTGGGGCGGCGCCGGGACCGGCGACTTCAACAACAACGGCATCGTGGACGGTGCCGATCTCGGTGCACTGCTCTCCGCGTGGGGCTGATCTCCGCCGCCCCGCATCCCCACCTCGCGGACGGCCGCCCGCGGCCCGTCTCGCACGCACGACGAACCGAACCATGAAGCACACCCTCCGCACCACTCTCATCGGCGTGCTGTCCGGCGCCACCCTCGCCTCGCTCCCCGCGTTCGCGCAGATGGCCCCGAACACCCCCGCGGGCAATCCGGGAGCCGTTGAGCCGGAGCTCGGCTTCGGCATCTTCCGCGACCGCGACCAGATCGGCCGCGCCTACGGCCGCCTCGCCACCGGCGCCACGCCCGCCGACAGCGCGCAGGCGTTCATCGCCGCCAACGCACAGCGGCTCTGGGGCGTCGACCCCGCGTCACTCGCCGCCTACGGGCCCTTCGAGGGCGGAGAGCACGTCGTCCAGATCATGCCCGACCGCGATGCCGGAGGCTTCAAGTTCACCGGCCTCTACTACACCCAGACCGCCAAGGGCATCCCCGTCTACAAGGCCAACCTCCTCGTCCTCACCCGCAACGAGCCCGGCTTCCCCGCCGTCCTCGCCTCGAGCACCCTCTGGGACGTCTCCGACGCCGAGGCCATGCTCGCCGGCAAGAACCTGAACGCCCTCCCCGCCGAGCGCGTCTGGACCCGAAACGCCCTCAGCCAGTTCCGCGCCAAGCCCACCGTCAGCCCCGCCCAGTACGTCGTCTGGGCAGGCATCGACCGCGTCAAGGCCGAGCCCCGACTCGCCGTCCTCTTCACCGCCGAGGGCGGCGGGCACTGGGACCCCGAGAACCACCAGCGCATCGAGTTCGTCGTCGACGCCGAGAACGGCGCCATCCTCCACCAGGAATCCAAGATCTACCACGCCGTCACCGGGCGAGTCACCGGCGTCGCCACGCAGGGCAACAACGCGGACCTGTGCGCCGCGGAGTCCGCGGTCGGCCTGCCGTACGTCGAGGTCCGCTCCGCCACGACGGCCACCTTCGCCGACGTCGACGGCAACTTCTCGCTGGCCGCCGGCGCGCCGGGCACCACCTACACCACCCGCCTCGTCGGCCGCTACTTCACCTCCACCAACAACGGCGCGGCCACGCTCTCGCTCAGCACGACCGCCGACGACGGCGCCAACTGGAGCCCCGTCTTCAACGAGACGAACGCGCTCGAGGCGGACCGCGCGCAGGTGAACGCGTACCTCCACGCGAACATCATCCGCGACCTGATGCTCTCGGCGTCGCCGCAGTTCCCCTCGGTCTCGACCCAGACGAGCGGATTCGTGATCACCACGAACATCGCCGACGTCTGCAACGCGTACTACTCGGGCAACACGATCAACTTCTACAGCTCGGGCAGCGGCTGCGCGAATACCGCGTTCGGCACCGTCGTGCACCACGAGTACGGCCACAACGCGGTCTCCAAGGGAGGCTCGGGTCAGGGCGAGTACGGCGAGGGCATGGGCGACATCTTCGGCGTCCTCGTGTCGGA
>JAIYBS010000353.1 GCA_027488415.1 Planctomycetaceae bacterium
CGGCCGGCGGAGGCGCGGACCATCAGTCCCGACCCCGAGGCCATGGCGGCCTCCGAGAGCCGGGCGCAGGCCGCATCGAGCTTGGCGGCGTCGAGCTTCTCGCGGTCGAGCCGCGATCCGTTGCGCCCGTCCATCAGCAGTCGGTCGACCTCTGCCATCGCCAGCGCGCAGCGGCCGGCGGAATCGGATCCCTCGAGCGCCGCCCGCATCTCGGCGAGCGACTTGTCGAGCGCCTCGGCCTTGCGGACCGCGGCCTGCTCCTGGCCGGCGCCGCGCAGGCGACCGACCTCGTCGGTGCGCAGCTTCACGAGCGCGGACCAGCCGCGCCAGCTCTTCGGCGACACCTTGAGGAACGCCTCGAGCTGCCGCTCGAGGTCGGTCCGCTCGCCGGAGGTCAGCAGGCCCGAGCGCTGCGCGCGCGCGTAGAGCAGCATCTCCTCCGCCTGCCTGAGGCCGTCGCTGCCGGGAGGCATGACGTCCTTCATCTCCTTGGCGACGCCCTCGATGGTGAGCCAGCCCTCGCCGCGCGCGTAGAGCTCGGTCTCGGCCTCGAGCGAGTCGAGGAGGGCGCGCCACTGCTCCGGGTCGCCGGGCTGCGCGCGCGTGCGGGCACGGCGGAGCGACATCAGGGTGCGGTAGTCCTCGGCGGACTGCGCCGGGGTGTCGGCGACGACCTTGCCGAGCGTCTCCTCCATCTTCGCGATGTACGGGACCATCTCCGGCTTCTTCGCCACCGCGCGGCCGTACATGTTGATGGCCTCGCGGAGCTTGCCCTGCGCGACCAGCTCGTCGCCGGAGCGGATGTGCCGCTCGGCGTTCTTGATCCACAGCTGGTTCACCAGCACGACGGCGACGAGCAGGAGGATGGCGGCGGCGGAGAAGCCGCCGACGACGAGGATGAACTTGCGGTTGAGCTTGCTTGCCATCGGTCTCTGTCCTTGGGTCGATCAGGCTCCGGTGCGCGCCGCGCGCTCGAGCGCGGGCCAATCGGGGAGCCGCCGCATCAGGTGCGGGAGGAGTTGGGTGAGGAAGTCCTCGGACTGGGCCCGGAATGCCTGGGCCGAGGGGGTGTCTCCGACCGGGTACCGGGCGGAGAGCTGGACCTTGCAGAAGTACGCGGCACGGTCCGTCAGGTTGAACGCGAGGCTCCGGACGCCGAACGTGCTCTCCGTGCAGCGGCCGTTCGCGATGAACAGGTAGCCGCCGAGCTGCTCGAGCTTCGGCGAGCGCGGATCCTGGAACGTGGTGAGCGTCATCGCCATCTCGCCGACGGGAAGCGCCACGCGCTCCTCGGCACGGGTCACCGGATCGACGACGATCGCGGAGGGATACGGGCTGCCCGTCGCGTTGTTGACCGGCGCGTCGGCGGCAATCGACCGCATGATCGGCAGCTCGAGCGGCAGCCGCTCCGGATCGCCGCGCTGCACCAGGCCACCGGCGCCCCAGCACCGCTCGGGGATGTGCGGCACCGTGTCGATCATTCCGGTGTAGTAGGCGAGGTGCAGCATCAGCACGCCCTTCGCCGGATCGCCGTCGAGCGCGTAGCTGCGCGTCAGGTACTTGTCGGTGCCGAGCGACTCGACCATCGCGGCGTCCATCTGCTGGTCCTCGCCGAACTTCTGCCAGCGGCCGAGCGTCGAGGGGATCGAGCCGAAGTCGGCGCGCAGCGGCACCGGCTCCTTGCGGAGGTAGACGTCGAGCGACTTCATCGCCGCGCGCAGCCCGAGGCCGCCTGCGGCGAGCGTCACGAGCAGCGCCACGAAGGCCGTCCGCACCGATGGCACGAAGCGCATCACGCGGCCTCCTTCGCGGCGGGGGCCTCGACCACGAGGTTGCGGATCACCCACATCGCGCCGAGGAAGAGCAGGAACGCCGGGACGAGCCAGACCAGCCCGACCATGCTGTGGAACTCGCCGGTGCTGAAGCCAGTGTCGACCGCCGAGAGGAGGCCGAGCGACGAGACGCGGAGCACGTTCACGAACAGGGAGATCGGGATGCCCGCGGCGACCAGCAGCGCGCGCTGCCACCAGCGCGGGAGCCCGATCGCGGCGAGCGCGACGCCGATCGCGAGGAACGCCATCAGCGTCCGCATGCCCGAGCAGGCCTCGGCGACGTTCAGCGGGTGCGCGGTGCCGTCGGCGAAGTGCACGGTCAGCACGTTTCCGACGCGGTCGGTGTCGAGCCCGATCGTGTTGAGGAACAGGTCGGCGCCGATCGCGCTCCAATCCTGGAGCCGCTCGGTCACGCGCGAGAGGAACCGCTCCGAGATGTACTGCCCGAAGACGAGCCAGTACGCCCACGGGAACCAGAGCCACCGAAGCGAGGCCGTACCGAAGACGCACAGCAGGCTGCCCAGCAGCGCGATGCCCGTCCCGAGCCCGCGCACGTTGTGGTGCTGGAGCGACGCGGGGCCGAACGCCGCGGCCGAGTAGATGGCGATGCCGAGCACCACCAGGCCGAGGGCGACGAACGAGGGCCGGAACGTGAGCCCCGCGAGCCGGTCCCGCTGCAGGTAGATGAAGTAGCCCGAGATCACCGGGATCAG
>JAIYBS010000323.1 GCA_027488415.1 Planctomycetaceae bacterium
ACGTGGAACACGACGGAGAACCCGATCCCCCAGAGGAGGCTCGAGCCGACGCGTTCCGATGCCGGTCCCGCGGGGGGCATGGGGTCAGTCTAGGTCAGGGCGCAGGGGCCGCCACGCCGCCGCCCGCAGGGCCCGCGGGCGGCGCGTTGCCGGGCGCGGGCCGGTTCGCGGCCGCGATTCCGGGACGGCCGACGAGGTTCACCGTCATGTTGAGCGGGCGCAGCCGGTCCCACAGCTCCTGCAGGAGCGGAGCGCGGTCGACCTTGCCCTGTCCCTCGGCGATCGCGAGGTAGACGACGGTCTTCTTGTCCTTCGTCACCTTCTCGCGCACCTTCTCGACCATCTGCGGCAGCTCGACCTTCTCGCGGTCCACGTAGACGATGCCGTCGAGGTCGACCGCGATCGTCACCGCCGGGGCGGGGGTCGCGGCGGTGCCGCTCGTGAACTGCCGCAGCTGCATCGGGACCAGGTCGACCCGCATCAGCGTGGCGGTGGCGTAGATGAAGTAGGTGAGCAGGAACGTCATCACGTCGATCAGCGGGATCAGCTCGATCCGCGGGTGGATGGGCGTGCGACGCAGCCTGCGCATGGGGATCCGGAGGATACGCCCCTCCGGGCCGCCGGGCGCGCCGCGGGGCGGCGGCGTTATCCTGCCCGCGTGCCCATCAACGAATGGTCGGACTCCATCCAGGTCGCAGAGCTCCAGAACGACCCGTCGTTCGCGGAGGACATGGGACTGCTCGCCGTGTACTACCAGCGCTGCGCCGACGACCGCAAGGCCGGCCGCGCCGACGCGCGCACGCGCGACGCGGTGCTCGACATGCGGCACGTGCAGTTCCTCAACTCGTCGAACATCGCGCAGCTGCTGCGGGTGCGCAAGCTCGCGCACCTCGCCGGCGCGCAGGTGCGCATCTGCTCGGTGAGCGACCGCATCTGGGGCATCCTGCTCGCGACCGACCTCGACGGCATCTTCGACTTCAGCGAGGACGTGACGACGGCGCTCGCGGCGGTCCAGATGACCCGCGGCAAGTGACCGTCACTCGCCGGCGGGGGCCGGCGGCGGGGACGCCTCGGGCGCGCCGTCCGCGTCCTCGACACCGGCGATGTCGGCTCCGGCGATCTTGGCGACCGACGCGAGCGCGTCGCCCGCGTCGAGCGTGACCAGCTTGACGCCCTGCGTGTTGCGGCCCACCTGGCGCACGTCCGCCGCGCGGATGCGCACGACCATGCCGCCCTTGGAGCTGAAGATCAGGCTGTCGGAGTCGCTGACCGCGCGCACCGCGACCACGCGGCCGTTGCGGCCGTCGGTGCGGATGTCGATGCGGCCCTTGCCGCCGCGGCTCTGGACGCGGGTCGTGCCGTCCTCGCTCTGCACGAGGTACTCCTTCATCGGCGTGCGCTTGCCGTAGCCGGACCCGCACGCGGTGAAGAGGTCGAGCGTGTCGTCGCAGACGATGCCGCCGACCACCTCGTCGCCGTCGGCGAGGTCGATGCCGATCACGCCCGCCGCGGAGCGGCCCATCACGCGCGCGTCGTTCTCGTCGAAGCGGATCGACATGCCGGTCGCGGTCGAGAGCAGGACGTGGTCGCCGCCGCTCGTCACGAGGACGTCGATCAGGCGATCGCCCTCCTTGAGGCCGAGCGCGATGATGCCGGACTTGTTGACGTTTCGGTACTCCTGGAGCGCGGTGCGCTTCACCTGGCCGTTGGCCGAGAGGAAGAACAGGAAGTCCTCGCGCTCCTCGAAGCGCGCGACCGGGCGCCACGCGCAGATGCGCTCGTCGGGGCGCAGGTCGAGCAGGTTGACGACCGCGCGACCCTTCGCGGTGCGCGCGGCCTCGGGGATCTGCCACACCTTCAGCTTGAAGACGCGGCCGGTGTTCGTGAAGCAGAGCAGGTCGTCGTGGCTCGAGCACGCGTACAGCTGCTCGACGAAGTCCTGGTCCTCGTCGTCGCCGCCGACCGACGCCTTGGCGCCGATCACGCCCTTGCCGCCGCGCCCCTGCACCCGGTACGTGTCGGCCGGCAGGCGCTTGACGTAGCCGCGGCGGCTGACCGTGAGCACCACCTCGTGCTCGGGGATCAGGTCCGCCATCTCGAAGTCGCCGGCCTCGGCGCCCTCGATCACGGTGCGCCGCGCGTCCGCGAAGCGCTCCTTCAGCTCGATGGTGTCCTCGCGGATGATGTCGAGGACCAGTCGCTCGTCGGCGAGGATCGCCTCGAGGCCCTCGATGTCCTCGACGAGCTTCGCGAGCTCCGAGGTGAGCTTCTCGATCTCGAGCCCGGTGAGCTGGATGAGCCGCAGGGCGCCGATCGCCTCGGCCTGCACCCGGGTGAGCCGCACGCCGTCCGGCTCGGTCTTCGCGATCACGCTCTCGGGAACCAGCGGCGCGTGCCGGTGGTCGCGCGCGATCCGGAAGGCGCGGGCCATCAGCCCCTCGATCGCCTCCTCGCGCGTGCGCGCCGCGCGGATGATGCGGATGACCTCGTCGATGTCGCACACCGCGTAGATCAGCGCCTCGAGCCGGTGCGCCTGCTGCTTCGCCTGGCGGAGCAGGTAGGCGGTGCGCCGGCGGATCACGTCCTTGCGGTGGTCGACGAAGTGGTCGATCAGGCTACGCAGCGGCAGCGTGCGCGGCTGGCCGTTCACCAGCGCGATGTTGATGATGCTGAACGTGTCCTGCAGCGGCGTGAACTCGTACAGCTGCTTCTCGACGACGGCCGGGTCGGCATTCTTCTTGAGCACCACCACGATGCGCGTCTGCGCGTCGCGGCCCGAGTGGTTCTTGACGTCGGCGATGTCCGGGATGCGGTCGTTGCGGCTCGCGTCGACGATCTTCTCGATCAGGTTCGACTGCACCACCTGGTAGGGGATCTCGTCGATGACGATCGCGTCGCGGGTGCCGTCCTTCTCGAGGTGCACCTTGCCGCGCACGGTGACCTTGCCGCGGCCGGTCGCGTACGCCTCGACGATGCCCCGGCGGCCCATGATGACGCCGCCGGTCGGGAAGTCGGGGCCCTGGATCCGCTTCAGCAGCTCGTCGAGCCCGATCGACGGGTCGTCGATCACGGCGACGATCGCGTCGCACACCTCGCCCACGTTGTGCGGGGGCATGCTGCTCGACATGCCGACGGCGATGCCGCTCGAGCCGTTCACGAGCAGGTTCGGGAACTTCGCCGGGAGCACGGTCGGCTCCTGCAGGCGGTCGTCGTAGTTCGGCTTGAAGTCGACGGTCTCCTTGTCGAGGTCGTCGAGCAGGGCCACCGCGGCCGCGGTCATGCGGGCCTCGGTGTAACGCATCGCGGCCGGCGGGTCGCCCTCGATCGAGCCGAAGTTGCCCTGCTTGTCGACGAGGAGGGCGCGCGTCTTCCACTGCTGGCCCATGTTGACGAGCGTCGGGTAGATGACGCTCTCGCCGTGCGGGTGGTAGTTGCCGCTCGTGTCGCCGCAGATCTTGGCGCACTTGATCTGCTTGCGCCCGGGCGTCAGGTTGAGGTCGTGCATCGCCACGAGGATGCGGCGCTGCGAGGGCTTCAGCCCGTCACGGACGTCGGGCAGCGCCCGGTCCATGATGGTGCTCATGGCGTACGTCAGGTAGCTGTCGTGCAGCTCGCGCTCGATGTCGATGTCGACGAGGCGATCGACCGGCGGAACGGTGCTTTCGGGGGTCTCTGCCATGCGGTTTTCCGAGGTCGAAATTGTACCCGAACGGGCGATTTCCCGCGCGCGTTTCGGCGCTTCCGCGCCTTGCGGAATGCCCGTGATTTCAGTCTCTTTCGAGGAGCGTCAGCCACTCCACGTTGCCGGGCACGCCGGCCTTCCGGCTCGTCTTGCCGCCCACCAGCGGGCTCTGCGCGCCCGCGATCACTCGCGCCCCGAGCGAGGGCATCTCGGCCTCGACGCGCGCGACCACCCCGGGCACG
>JAIYBS010000165.1 GCA_027488415.1 Planctomycetaceae bacterium
ACGGTTCCGTGGCCGCGGCGTCGCGGTGGTCGCAGGATGCGTTCGTCGTGGAACCGGCGATGCAGCGCGGCGGCGCGGCACCTGCCGAGTGCGTGCACGCCGAGCGGTGGCACGCGATCGTCGGGGGAATCCGAGGCTACTTCCGGAAGACCGGCCACTCGAACGCGGTGCTCGGCCTCTCGGGCGGCATCGACAGCGCCCTCGTGGGCGCGCTCGCCGCCGCGGCGATCGGCGGCGAGCGGGTGACCGGGCTCCTGATGCCGAGCCGATTCTCGAGCGCGGGCTCGCTCGAGGACGCGCACGAGCTCGCGCGCCGCTGCGGCATTCGCGCGGTCGAGCTGCCGATCGCGCCGCTGCACGCGGCCGCCGCGTCGCATCTCGCGCCGACCTTCGCCGCGGCCGGGGTCCCGCTCGCCGGGCTCGCCGACGAGAACCTCCAGTCGCGGCTCCGCGGGCTGCAGGTGATGGCCTGGTCGAACGCCTCGGGCGCGCTCGTCCTGACCACGGGCAACAAGAGCGAGTACGCCGTCGGCTACGCGACGCTCTACGGCGACATGTGCGGCGCGCTCGCGCCGATCGGCGACCTCCTGAAGACCGACGCGTGGGCGCTCGCGCGCTGGGCCAACGCCAACCACGCGGCGCTCGGTTTCACCTGCGCGCCCATTCCCGAGGCGAGCATCGAGAAGGCGCCGAGCGCCGAGCTGCGCCCGGACCAGACCGACCAGGACACGCTGCCCCCGTACGCGGAGCTCGACGCGATCGTGCGCGGCTGGGTCGAGGAGGAGCGCTCCGTGGACGCGATCGCCGCATCGGCCGGCATCGACCGCGCGGTCGTCGCCCGCTGGGCGCGCGCCATCGACCTGGCCGAGTTCAAGCGCCGGCAGGCGGCCGTGGTGCTTCGGCTCAGCCCGCGTGCCTTCGGTCCCGGTCGGCGCATGCCGGTCGTGATGCGCGACGCACGGTGATGCCGCGCCCGCGTCAGCCTCGCGCGTCGGCGCGGCGCGCGCGGAACGCCGCGGGAACCTCGATGCCCGGCATCGGAAGCCCGCGTGCGGGCACCGAGAACAGCTCGTCGGTCTCGATCGAGTACCCGGTGAGCGTGCCGCCGTAGGCGCATCCGGTGTCGATGTTCGCGAAGTAGGCGCGGCCCGCGCGATCGCGCAGGATCACCGGTTCCGGCACGGGGCGGTGGCCGACCACGACCAGGCCCTCCGAGCCGTCGTAGGACTCCCACCAGTTCGGCTCTCCCTCGAGCGCCTTCAGGTGCACCTTCACCGAGTCGGGCGTGCGGTCGACGCCGAGCGCGGGATCGATGCCCGCGTGCACCACGGTCCACGCGCCGCGCGGGTGGCGCACCTCCACGCGGTCGCATGCCTCCGTGAGCAACCAGGTTGCCTCCCGGAACAGACCCGACCGCTGCAGCAGCTCGATCGCGACGCGCTCGGTGCGCGGCAGCAGGTCGAGGCTCGCGCCCGACTGCAGGCGGACGACCGCGCCGAGGAGGCGGAGGTCGTGGTTGCCGCAGACCAAGTCGACGCGGAGTCCCTTCGCGCGACGGTCCATGACCGCCCGCACCACGCGGCCCGGCTCGGGCCCCTTCGTGAAGAGATCGCCGACGAGCACGACGCGCGCGCCGGGAACCCGCTCGTCGAGGAGCGCGAGGAGCCGCTCGAGCTCGGCACCGCAGCCGTGCACGTCCCCCACGGCGACGGTGCGGGTCGCGGTGCGTCCGGCGTTGCGGTCGGTGCCCGCCTCGGGCGTCTCCATGGGCGGAGTCTCGCAGGTCGTCGGCCGCGCGTCCAGCGGCAGCTGCGTTCGTACACTCATCCCATGCCGATCCGGCTCCTGCCTCGCCAGCTCGTCGACCAGATCGCCGCCGGCGAGGTGGTCGAGCGCCCGGCCAGCGTGGTGAAGGAGCTCGTCGAGAACGCGATCGACGCCGGCGCCCGGCGCATCGAGGTCGCGGTCGAGGGCGGGGGCGTCGACCGCATCGCCGTCGCGGACGACGGCGGCGGCATCCCCCCGGAGGAGCTGCCGCTCGCCGTGGCGAGCCATGCCACCAGCAAGATCGCCTCGGCGGAGGACCTCGCGGCCATCGGCACGATGGGCTTTCGCGGCGAGGCGCTCGCGTCGATCGCGAGCGTGTCTCGGCTCACGATCACGAGCCGGACCGCCTCGAGCGATGCCGGCGCGCGGATCGCCGTCGACGGCGGCGTCGCCTCGGAGGTCGCGCCCGCCGGCTGCCCCGCGGGCACGGTGGTCGAGGTCCGCCAGCTCTTCTTCAACGTGCCGGCGCGCCGCAAGTTCCTGCGCACCGCGTCGACCGAGCTCGGACGGATCGAGGAGGTGCTCGAGTCGATCGCCCTCTGCCGGCCGGACGTCGCGTTCCGCCTCGTCTCCGACGGCAAGCCGCGCATCGACCTGCCCGCCACCGGGGACGCTCGGCGCCGCGTGCTCGCCGTGCTCGGCGAGTCCGTCGCCGACGGCCTGCTCGAGGTCTCGGCCGATGCCGTGCTCGAGGGCGGGGCGCCGATCACCCTGTGGGGCCTCGTCGGCCGGCCCGCGCTCGCCCGCGGCGCCGGGCGATCGACGCGATTCTCGCTCAACGGCCGCGCGGTGCTCGACCGCACGCTGTCGCATGCGGTGAAGGAGGCATTCCGCGGGCTGCTCGACCAGGGACGGACGCCGCTGGCGTTCGTCGCGGTGGAGATCGACCCGTCGCTCGTCGACGTCAACGTGCATCCCGCGAAGACCGAGGTGCGCTTCCGGCAGCCGAACTTCGTGCACCAGTGCGTGATGCGCGCGGTGCGCGACGCGCTCCGCGCCGCCGACCTCGTGCCCGCGTTCATGCTGGGCGGTCATTCGCACGCGACGGTCCACGCCGGCGCCTCCGTCGCGCCCGCACACGCGCCCGCGCACGTGTCCGCGCAGCGCTGGCCGGCCGCCGCCGCCCCGCAGGCGCGCGCGGGATCCCCGGGCGGGTTCGAGGCGTTCGCCGCCGAGGCGGCCGCGGCGGTCCGCCCGCCGGTGGTTGAGGTCGCGGCCGAGCCCGCGCTCCACGCCAACCGCACCGCGCGGCGCGTGATGCAGGTGCACGGCAGCTACCTCGTGGTCGAGGACGCCGAGGGAATCCTCGTCGTCGACCAGCACGCGCTGCACGAGCGCGCGATGTTCGAGGAGCTGAAGGCCCGCATCGCGTCGGCGCCGCTCGAGTCGCAGCGCATGCTCGTGCCGCTCGCGGTGGAGGC
>JAIYBS010000162.1 GCA_027488415.1 Planctomycetaceae bacterium
CAGTTGGGCGAGCTGAGGGCGGCTCCACCTGCTCGTCGC
Source organism: Planctomycetaceae bacterium (assembly GCA_027488415.1). Lineage (GTDB taxonomy): Bacteria > Planctomycetota > Phycisphaerae > Phycisphaerales > SM1A02 > UBA966. Next base: position 40 of record JAIYBS010000162.1, read on the forward strand.
CTCTTCGTCGCGGCCCTCGCAGTCTCCTTCACCGCCTTCCCTCGGGTACGACGCGTGCTGCGTGAGCTGTCGCAGGGCGTACAGGTTGCCTCCGGTGCAGTCCAGGCAGACCTGCCGCGTCTGATCCAGCCGCGCGAAGTCGCTGGCGCGCAGCCGGGGTGGACGACAAACCGACTTCAGAGCGCAGAATCGCCCCACGAATTCGTTTGACAGCCGCACGGCTTGGACTAAAACTTTCGGGATCCCGGCTCCGCCTCGGACTCTCCCATGAAGACTTCCCTCCGGATCCTCGTCGCGGCCGCCTCGCTCGGCCTTTCCGCAGTGTCGCTCGCCGACTGGTCGAACCTGGGCGGCAACGCGCGACAGAACTCGCTCGCCGGGGTGGCCGGCCCCGACGCCGCGACGGCCACCTGGACGCGGAGCGACATGCCATGCCTCATCGCGTGGACCCCGATCACCGAGGGCCACCGCATGTTCACGGTGCGCCAGACCTACGCCTGGGCCCCGTACGACCCGCCCGCTGCCGACGCAGTCGTGCACTGCCTTGACATCCGGACCGGCGTGACGCTGTGGACGTTCGACTGCCCGTTCGAGCCCGGCGACTGGTCGACGGTCGTCTACGGCGCACGCGACGGGCGCGTGTACGTGGGACGCGGCGGAAACGGCGCGGCTTCGGCGGCGCGCGTCCACTGCCTGAGCGCGGAGAGCGGCGCCCTGCTGTGGGTTTCGAACGACGAGGTCAGGACGGCCGCCAACGAGGGCATTGCCTTCATGGACGACGGCGACCCGATCTTCGCGAGCCACACCGAGATCCGCCGGATTGACGCGACGACGGGTGCGACGGTCTGGTACTCGACGCGCACATGCAGCGTCAGCGGCAACTGCGGGCCGGCACGCGACGGAGATGCCATCTACCTCGATGAGACCGCACCCGGCGGCGGCCAACGGATCTCGCGCTTCAGCGCAGTCACCGGGCTGAGGCAGTACTCGAGCCAGACGATGCCGGGGTTCCTGAACCAGAACTCGCCGTTCTGCGCGCCGGGCGGCTTCGTCTTCTACCTGCGCTCGAGCAACGAGGGACCGACCATCGACCTCTTCTACGCCTTCCGGGATACCGGAAGCGGCTTCGAGCTGCTGTGGACCGCGCCAACCACGTACGAGCCATTCGCCCGCCACGGCGTCACCCCGGATGGAGGCGTGACGCTCCTCTCGCCGCTCGGGCACCTGCAGATCCGCGACCAGCAGACGGGCGTGCTCCTCGCCGAATCACCGACCCCCGTGCTTGCCGCGCACGGCTTCACCTCGTCGCTCGTTGCGGTCGACTCGCTCGGCCGCGTGTTCCACAACAACTCGAACGGCGCGGGCGGCGTGCTCGGCGACCTTCGGGCCTTCTCGCCGACGCTCTCCGAGGAGTGGCGCGTGTCCGTCATGGGAATGAACCAGAGCCCGGCGCTCGCGGCCGACGGCAGCCTTCTCGTGACCGGGACCGACGTGCTGCACCGATACTGGACCGCCCCGTGCGCGAACGCGGATCTCGATTGCGACGGAGTGGTCGACGGCCTCGACCTTGGCATTCTGCTCAGTGGGTGGGGCCCGTGCGCCGGGTCTCCGTGTCCCGGCGACATCGATCGCGACGGCACGGTGAGCGGCTCCGACCTTGGCGCGATGCTCAGTGCTTGGGATTGACCGAAGGCACGCCGGCGCCGGATGCCGGTGATCTCATCTCGCCGCGAACTCCCCTTACGGCGTTTCCGGCCCCCGGTGCACATCGACCATCCTGCCGATGCGCTCCGCCGGCTGATCGATGAAACCGCGGAGGAATGCGACCAGCGCCTCCGCGTCGGCGAAGTTCGACGCCCAGCCGAAAGAGGCGCGCAGCACGTGGATCCCGTGCTCGCGGAACATCTCGTCGCGCACGTTCGAATCGCCGTCCTTCGCGCAGGCATCGAGCAACGCGCCGACATCCGACGCACTGATGCCGAAGGCCGACTCGCCGGCGCCCGGATTGCAGAAGCAGCCGCCCGTGCGGAGCGAGATGCCGGCCTTGCTCGCAATCGCCCCCGCCGCCATGACGTCGATGACCTTCCCGTCCGGGTCGCGCAGCGTGAACGACACCGTGCCGCCGCGCGCCACCACGTCCTTCGGCCCATGGACCTTGACGAGCGGCGCCCCGTTCGAGTGGCGCAGCGTCGGCACCGTCTCGAGCAGCCATCCCGTCAGGCATTCCACGCGCGTGCGGATCGTTTCGATGCCGACCTCGTCGATCAGGCGGAGCCCGTGCGACACCGCCGGGATGGAGAGGTAGTCGATCGTGCCGTCCTCGAACGCGGCCGTGTCGCGGCGCATCAGGTGCGTGCGCGCGACGACGGACGCCACTTCGACGGTGCCGCCCGCGAACCACGGCCGCCGCATGCGTGCCAGCGACTCCTTGCGGACCAGCAGGCAACCGACGCCCGTCGGGTAGCCGAACATCTTGTAGAACGAGACGCACACGAAGTCCGGCTTCCAGCGCGAGAGGTCCAGGCGGTTGCTCGGCACGAACGCCGCCGCGTCGAGCAGCACGTCCCACTCCGCGGCATGCGCCTGGTCGATGAACTCGAGCGGATGCTTCACGCCCGAAAAATTGCTCTGCGCCGGGTAGGCCAGCAGGCTGCGCGCGCCCGGCTGACGCTGCGCGAGTTTCTCGGCGAGCACCTTGGCGTCGAGGCGGAGGTCGTCGCCCTGTAGCGGCACGTAGTCGACCGCGGCGTGGTCAGCCTTGGTGAATTCGCCGATCCCCAGCACCGAATTGTGGTTGTCGGCGCTCAGCAGCAACCGGCTCTCCGGCGTGAACGGATAGCTCTCGCCCACCAGGCGCAGCGCGCCGGAGGCGTTGGGCGTGAAGATGAGCTCGTACTCGCCGTGCGGCGCGCGGAAGTAGTCCAGGATGGCGTCGCGCGTGCGCTCCACCTGGTCCGTCGAAGCCTGCGAGCTCGGGTTGGCCG
>JAIYBS010000378.1 GCA_027488415.1 Planctomycetaceae bacterium
AATCTGCATGCCGGAGTTTACCCCGGGCGGGGTTCGCGCCCGCGGAGCGCCGGCCTCAGAACGGGCGGATCAGTCGCAGCAGCGCGCGGATGAACCCGGAACCATCCTCACGATTCGACGGGGCGGCGCCTGCGCCGAGCGTCGCCTCGCGGCGCTCGCGGGCGATGGCCGCCACGCGGGTCTGGAACTCGGGCCGCCGTGCCAGCACCGGCTCGACGCTCGCCTTCGGCAGCCGGAGCAGGTTGGTCCGCTCGGAATCGGCCACCACGTCGGCGGTACGGCGCTCGCCGGTGACGAGCGCGATCTCGCCGAAGTGCGCGCCCGGCCCGAGCGCGATGCGATCGCCGTTCGGCAGCACGACCGCGCACGCACCCTCGACCACCACGAACATCGCGTCCGACTCCTCGCCGCGCCGCACGACGTGCTCCCCGCGGACGAACGAGCACTCGATGGCCGCGCGCGAGAGCTCTCGCCGCTCGGCCGCCGACATGCCTCGCTCGTCGAAGAGCTCGCAGGCGCGCAGTGCCGCGACCGCGGTATCGAGCCTCGACTGGCCGGCGGCCGCGCGCGCCCGCTCCTCGTCCGCGCTCGACATCTTGATGGTGCGGATCGGAAAGGGAATCTCGATTCCCGCGTCCTTCAGCGCGTACCAGAGCCGCGTCCGGACGCGGTCGAGGGTCTCGTCGCGCTCCGCATAGCTCGGGATCCAGAAGACGAGCTCGTAGACGATCGACGAGTCGCCGTAATCGACGAGCCAGACGTTCGGCGCAGGATCCTGCAGCACGTTCGGCTCGCTCGCGAGGATCTGCGCGGCGGCGTCCTTGACGTTCGCCGGCGGCACGTCGTAGGAGATTCCGACGCGGATCTTCTCGCGCAGCTGCGGGTTCGGCTGGTTGAGGTTGAGGAAGTCCTTCGAGAGGAGCGACCCGTTGGGGATCACCAGCATCTGGCCGTCCCGGGTCAGGATGCGCGTGGTCGCGAGGGTGCTGTCCCAGACGACGCCGACGACGGGGTTGCCTCCCGTGAGGCCGAGCTGCACGAAGTCGCCCTTGCGGAACACCTTCGACGCCTGCAGTCCGTACCCCGCGAAGACGTTGCCCAGCGTCGACTGCAGCGCGAGACCGACGATGAACACCGAGGCGCCGCCGATCGAGAGGACCGCGGTCCGGATCGGAAGCGTCTCCGCGAAGTGCACCTGGTAGATCGCCACGGCACCCAACAGGACGCCCGCGAGCCAGAGCGCGACGCGCTGGAACTGCAGCAGTCGGTCGCGCCCGCGCGCGCGCAGCGCGAGGTCGAGCACCTGCAGCAGGAACGCCGAGACGACCGAGGCCGCCGCCAGCTCCGCCGTCGTCCGAAGCAGGGGGATGTCGACGGTCCGCACGTCCGAGGTCCCCGACCCGACGGTCAGCGGCAGGTCAATCTCCGCACCGAGCCAGGCGAGGAAGCCCGCGATCGCGAAGACGAGGAGCGATACGCCGTAGCTCGCGCCGTGCGCGTGGCGGCGGAGCAGGATGCGGACGCCGACGAGCGCGGCGTACGGAAACCCGACGACGGCGAGGAGCGTGGGGAGCGGGGTTGACGTCGGGTCGGCAAGCATGGAAGCGCGGCGGCCCGCACGATATCGCGCGGGCCGCCGCCGTGGGGATCGGGTGCCTTCACCCGACGATGGCCGACCAGCGGCTCACGTGCCGTTCGCGGAGATCGCGCGCGGTGCAGGAGCGGCCGGGGCGACCGGCGGGACGGGCGGCACCGGAGGCACCGGCACGGCCGGGATGGCATCCTGCATGCGGGACTGGCTCTCGAGGAACCCGCGGACGGACGCCGCCACCTCGGGTCGGAGCGTCGCGAGGGCGGCCTCGTCGGGCTTCCCGGTGCCGTTCCAGCCTGCGCCGCCCTTCAGGTCGGTGATCTCGAATCGGGAATCGTCGCCGCTCACGACCCACTCGACCGACGCCTCTTCGTCGCTGAAGCGCATGGTCCGGACCTGCGTGGTCGTGGACGCGACGTTCTGGCCCGCCTTGGCGCCCTTGCGCGTGCGGTCGACTCGGACGTTGAAGTCTGCATCGTTACGGCTGCCAGGGGTGAACGTCATCACGCGCGGACGCGGTCCGGCACCGGGCGCCCCGGGCACGCCCGGTGCGACGAGCAGGACATCCTCGTCCATCGAGCCGAGGGTCGTCGGCTCCGCGAGGAAGCCGGTCACCATGCGTCGTCCGCCCGGCCCGAGCTTCGGGAGTTCCTTGCCCGCGAGGGTCACCGTTGCCTTCTGTTCCTTGCCGCCGCGGAGGAAGGTCACCTCCACCGCGTCGCCCGGCTTGCGGCTGCGAACGAGCACGGCGAACTGCTCCGCGTTGACGACCATCTGGTCGCCGAGGCGCGCGATCACGTCGAGCGGCGCGAGGCCTGCCTTCGCGGCCGGGCTCTCCGGCTCGACCATCGTCACGACCAGCCCGGTGCCCCGGACGAGCGGAAGCTGGGCCGCGGTCTGCGGCGAGACGGGCTCCGTACCGATGCCGAAGAAGGCGGCGTCCTTCTCCATCTCGACCTGCGCGTCGGTGCCGTCGACGCTCGACCAGGAGAAGCCCTGCATGCCCGCGGCGGCGAGCGCGGCATTCGCCTGCGGCATCGCGCCGCGGACCTTCGCCATCGCCTCGGCGATTCGAGCGCGGATCTCGGCGTCGTTCACGATCGCATCGATGTCGATGTCG
>JAIYBS010000051.1 GCA_027488415.1 Planctomycetaceae bacterium
GCCGCCTGAGTTCCTCGACGTCGATCGCCTCGCCGCCGATGGGAGAACCGAGCGCCTCGGCGATCGCGGCGACGTTCGCGAACGATGCCTCGCCGAGCCGTCCGCCGAGGATCCGCTTCACGGTGGGGATCGGCACGCCCGAGCGAACGGAGAGATGCGCGTGCGACATCCCCAGCGCCGCGCGGCGCTCGACCAGCGTGGTGAGCAGTTGGACGGGCGCTTTCAACATTTCGCACATTATACGATCCTTTTTGTACAACTCTCGGATCATTTGCGCGATTTCGCGAGACAGGGGCGCCCCGCTCCCCGACGACCACCCCGCCCGTCAGTACTTCATCTGCAGCTGCGCGATGAAGCTCGCGTTGTTGTCGGCCGTCGCGATGCCGAGGCCGCCCGCGATCTGGCGGATGCCGTTGACGTCGCCGCCGCCGAACGGGACGACCGCCTTCAGCGTGAGCTTCAGGTGCGGGTTGTCGAAGTAGACGTTGGTGCCGGCCTGCGCGATCCACTCGACGGGCACGTCTCCCATCCAGCAGGCCTCCATGAACGGCTCGAGCCGCTCGGCGACGAACGCGGTCACCTGCACGTTCGCTCCCGCGTACCAGCCGAGCTCGGGCGCGCCCACGGGATCGCGCATCCACACGCCCTGCGCCTGCAGGCGCGTGCCGCCGAGGAGGATGCGGACGTCGGCCGTGACTCCCTGCGAGGCAGGCGTGGCGAGCACGGTGTCCGGAGGCGGCTGCGGGTTCTGCGCGCGCCCGTTGCTCATGCACGCACCGACGCCGAGCACGATGCCGTGCGGATCGTCCGGCGCGCCCGACATGCGCGCAAGCTGCTCCCAGGAGCCGTCCACCAGCACGTCGAAGCGACCGGCGAACGCGAACGAGAGGTTGCCGTTGGAGTTCCACGCCTCGTCGAGCGAGTTGATCTGGCTGTAGGTGGCGCTGTAGAACTTGGTCTTCGCGCCCTGCCACCGGAGGCCGAGGCCGGGCTGCTTGCCCGTGCCGAAGCGGTAGTTGAAGATCGACCAGTCGCCCGAGGTCAGGAGGCTCGAGCCGACGTACTCGCTCTCGACGTCGAAGGGAACGTTCAGCAGACCGATGCCGAAGTTCCAGCCCTCCCCGAGGTCCTTCTTGAGCTGCGCGTAGACGACGCGCAGTGATCCGGGCACTTCGATGAAGCGGTTCGACTGCGTGGTGTATGCGACTGCCGCGAGGTACGTCAGGCTCGGATCGTAGATCGTCCCCATGGCGGTCATGAAGACGAGCTTGTTCTCGAGGCCCCACCGTGTGTTCGTGTCGCCCGGTCCGCTCGGGGAGCCGTACGCGCTCGACGCGACGAAGCGAACCTGGTCGCAGATGTTGATGGCGAGGGTCATCAGGCCGTCGTCCGAGCGGACGTAGGCGCCCTGCGAGTCGAAGCCGACGTTCGAGGCGCCGTCGCTGAAGGACGTGCGGACCGAGCTGTCGGCGAGCGCGTCCCGGACGATCGCCCTCACCTGCTCCGCGCGCACCTCGTCGAGCCAGCCGTCGCGCATCGACGCGCGGATCTCGGAGAGCTCGGCGCGCATCGCCGCGAGCTCGCGGTCGACGTCGACGGGCGGGGGCTGGAGGAAGAGCGGCACACGGGGAGGGTAACCGCGGCACCGGGACGCACGCGGAGGCGCGGGCGCGGCACCGCTACGCTCCGGGCGTGACTGACGAGCAGCTCACGGCCGAAGGCGCGATGCCCGCGCGAAACCGCGTGGTCGCCGCATGCTGCGTCGCGGCCCTGCCAACCATCATCCACGTGGCGACGCAGTCGCTCTTCGGGGGCACGGCCACCGACATCCGCACGTCGCTCGAGGCGACGAGCGTGGCGATGGGCGCGATGGCGGCCGCGGTCGGCCTGGGGATCATGCTCGTCTCGCCGGCCGCCGGCGCGCTCGTGGACCGGTTCGGCGCGCGGCGTACGCTGACGTCGGCGACACTCGGGTACGCCATGTGCTGCGCGGCACTCGCGATGAGCGGTTCCGTCGCGAGCTCGACCGCCTCGCGGGTGGCGATGGGCCTGTTCGCGGCGTTCCTCTATCCGGCGTTCGTCGCGGTGGTGGCGCGGCTGGTCGTGCCGGAGCACCGGCAGCGCGCGATCAGCAGGATGCAACTGGCGATCGGGCTCGCGGGGATCCTCGGCAGTCTCGCCGCGACGCCGGTGCTCGCATCGGATTCATGGCGCATCGCAATCGGCGCGCCGATGGCCACCGCGATCCCGCTGGCGATCGCGCTGTGGATGGTGCTCGCAATGCCCCGGCTCCGAGGCCGCCGCGCCACGGGCGGGCAGGCCCCGCCGCTCACGCTGCAGCAGGTGCTCGCCCGCGCCGAGGTCCGCACGGCCTGCGCGGTGGCGATGGCCACCGGCGGGATCATGATCGCGATGGGCGGGATGCTCAACGCGACCGCGGCGAGGATCGTGTGGAAGCTGCCCGAGGAGTCGTGGGGTGCGGCGAACGCCGCGTTCTACCTTGGCTACGCGCTCGGCGGAATCGCGCTCGCATCGCTGACGCAGCGGTTCGGCAAGGGTCGCGCGCTCCGCGGGGCGCTCGCGCTCCTCGTGGTCTCGCTCGCGACGTACGTCTACCTGCCGCTCGAAGGCGTCGCGCCCGCCGCGTGCGCGGTGACGTTCTGCTGCGGGCTCGGCGCGTCCGCGATGTCGATCGCGGTCACGATCGCTGTGCGCGCGGTGCCGCCCGAGTCGGCGGGCGTCGCGTCGGGGATCACGATCTCCGCGATGACGATGAGCGGGATGGCGATCCAGGTGGGATCGATGGCATCGACGCTCGTGCCGGGCTCCACGCCGCTCGGGCGCGTGCAGGTGTGCGGCGCGGCGGTGATCGCGGTGGTGATGATGGGGTGGGCGGCGGCGAGGAGGGTGGCGTAGGCGGCGTGACTTTCGACGAAAGCGCTCGAGCGCCAGCCGCATGCGGCTGGCGCTCGAGGATTTGCGTGAGTTGAAGAAGACTGATCGTCAGGCCTGACGAC
>JAIYBS010000280.1 GCA_027488415.1 Planctomycetaceae bacterium
GACGCCGAGCGCGTCGCACCACTCGCCCGTCGAGTCGATGGCGACCGGGCAGGGCGCGTTCGTCTTCAGGGCTTCGTCGGCGCGGTCCGCCTGGTCGGGCGTGTGCACGCCGATCAGCTCGACGCCCTCCGGCAGCGACTTCTTGACCTTCTCGAGCGCGGTGCGCGCGCTCGGCTTGCCGCCGACGGACTGGATGACCGTGACCTTGCCGCGGAAGTCGTCGCGCACCATCGCTTCGCCGCCGACCCACGTCAGCGACTCGGGGGGCTTCGGGAGGAGCCAGCCGACGTTCGCCTGCAGCGCGTCGCGGTCGGCCTTGTCGAGCTTCTCGAAGAACTTTGCCTCGTTCGGCCCCGGTGCGCGCTTGCCCTCCGTGCCGTCCTTCGCGGCCGGCGGGGTGGCCGGTGCGTCGTCGCCGGGGATCGCGGCGGCGAGGGCTGCGGAGGCAAGCGCGAGCGAGGCGGCGCTCAGGAACCATCGGCTGGTCTGGATCGCGATCGGCATGGGCGGAATGCTACCCCCGGCTGCACGGGATCCCGCACGGTCCGCCGGAACCGCCCCGTCGGCGTTCCGCGCCGGTCAGCGCCAGACGGGCATGGCCAGGTTGTCGATGAGGCGCACCGTGTCGAGCCGTGCCGCGATGAGCGCGCGCGTGGGCCGCTCGAAGCCGGACACGGGGAGCAGCGTGTCCGCGTCGCGCACGACGGCGTAGTCGGTCGCGAGGCCGTGCTCCGCGAGCGTCGCGGACATCAGCGACTCCGCGGTCGCCGGGTGCTGCGCGCTCGCGGCCATCTGCAGCGCGCGGACCAGGCCGAGCGCCTGGTCGCGCTGCTCCGGGCGCAGGTAGCGGTTGCGGCTGCTCATGGCGAGTCCGTCGGACTCGCGCACGGTGGGGCCCGGCTCGACGCGCATCGCGCCCCAGCGTCCGCCCGAGAGCGCCACCATCTGCGTCAGCACCCGCAGCTGCTGGTAGTCCTTCTCGCCGAAGATCGAGATCCCCGGCATCGTCAGGTCGAAGAGCCGCGCAACCACCTGGCAGACCCCGCCGAAGTGGCCGGGGCGGCACGCGTCCTCGAGCCCGGGCTCGCGTGCCGCGGGCGGGAGCGGGAAGGCCTCCGCCTGCGCGCGCGCGGCCTCCGCACCGTCCGGGTACATGACGTCCGGGGAAGGGGCGAACACCGCGTCGGCGCCGCAGCGCTCGGCCAGCGCGACGTCGGCATCGAGGGTCCGGGGGTACTTCGCGAAGTCCTCGCGCGGGCCGAACTGCGTCGGGTTGACGAACACGGTCGCGACGACCGGGCGGCCGTGCGCCCGCGCCCTGCGGATCAGCGAGCCGTGGCCCTCGTGCAGCGCACCCATCGTCGGGACGAGGGCGCATCCGCGGAACGGGCGCAGCGAATCCGGGTCGTGGATGACCTGCATGGGCGGGGCACCATAGCCGCTGCGCCTGCTGCAACGGCGGGTCGGCGAATCACGGATCGCGGTGTCCGAGAATTCGCAGACCAAGCTTCCGGCTTGTGCTTGCGATTCGCCCCTGGACTCCTACACTGTGCGTTGCGACTGAATCTCAATTGTGGCCCTCGGGCCACCGGCCTCCGGCCCTCCAGAGCACCTCATGGCACCCAAGCTCCCGATCTACCTCGACAATGCCGCCACCACCCGCTGCGACCCGCGCGTCGTGGAGGCGATGCTGCCGTATTTCTCCGAGAAGTTCGGCAACGCCGCCAGCCGCAACCACAAGTTCGGCTGGGAGGCCGAGGACGGCGTCGAGCTGGCCCGTGAGCAGGCCGCCGCGCTGATCGGCGCGAACCCGAAGGAGATCATCTTCACGTCGGGCTCCACCGAGAGCAACAACCTGGCGATCAAGGGCGCCGCCGAGATGTACGCGAAGGCGCCCGCCGGCCAGACCGGCCGCGGCCACATCATCACCGCCGTCCACGAGCACAAGGCCGTCCTGGACCCGTGCAAGCGCCTGCAGCGCGAGGGCTTCGACGTCACCTTCCTCGAGCCCGGCGCGGACGGGATCATCACCGCCGAGATGGTCGCCGGCGCGATGCGCCCGGACACGATCCTCGTGACCATCATGTGGGCGAACAACGAGATCGGCACGATCAACGAGATCCCGCAGATCGGCCGGCTCTGCCACGAGCGCGAGGTGATCCTCCACACCGACGCCACGCAGTGGGTCGGCAAGATGCCGACCGACGTCGAGCGCGACTGCGTCGACCTGATGAGCTGGAGCGGCCACAAGATGTACGGCCCGAAGGGCGTCGGCGCGCTGTTCGTGCGGCGCCGCAAGCCGCGCGTGCGCCTCGAGGCGATCATCGACGGCGGCGGCCACGAGCGCGGCATGCGCTCGGGCACGCTGAACGTCACCGGGATCGTCGGCTTCGGCAAGGCGTGCGAGCTCTGCAAGGAGCACATGGAGCAGGAGCGCGACCGGCTCGTGAAGCTGCGCCGCAAGCTCGAGACGGAGCTGTCCCGCCGCATCGAGGTCACGCAGGTCAACGGCCACGCCGACAAGCGCCTGCCGCACATCTGCAACATCTCCTTCGGCTTCGTCGAGGGCGAGAGCCTGATGATGGGCGTCAAGGACATCGCCTGCAGCTCGGGCAGCGCGTGCACGAGCGCGAGCCTCGAGCCGAGCTACGTCCTCAAGAGCCTCGGCGTCGGCGACGAGCTCGCGCACAGCTCGCTGCGCCTCTCGCTCGGCCGCTGGACCACCGAGGAGGAGATCGACTTCGCGATCGAGCAGGTCGTGAAGGCCGTCGAGCACCTCCGCACCATGAGCCCGCTGTACGACCTCCACAAGGAAGGCATCGACATCAGCAAGATCCAGTGGCAGGCCCATTGATCGCAGCCCATTGATCGCAGCCCGCTGACCCCGGCGCGCCCGCCGGCCCCCACGAACGAACGCAGGACACCACCATGGCATATTCCGACAAGGTCGTCGACCACTACCAGAACCCCCGCAACGTCGGCAGCTTCGGCACGAGCTCCGAGGTCGCCAAGCGCTCCGACGTCGGCGTCGGCATCGTCGGCGCGCCCGAGTGCGGCGACGTGATGCAGCTCCAGATCAAGGTCAACGAGCAGGGCGTCATCGAGGACGCCAAGTTCAAGTGCTTCGGCTGCGGCAGCGCGATCGCGTCGTCGAGCCTGGCCACCGAGTGGCTCAAGGGCAAGTCGGTGGACGACGCGCTCGCCATCAAGAACACCCAGATCGTCGAGGAGCTCAGCCTCCCGCCCGTGAAGATCCACTGCAGCGTGCTCGCCGAGGACTCGATCCGCGCGGCGATCGCCGACTACCGCAAGAAGAACGGCGTCGCGGCCGAGGCCGCGCCCGCCGCCGCCCACTGACCGCACCCCCGAACGTCACCGCAGCGAAGGAGTTCCGAATGTCCGTCATCATCAGCGACAGTGCCGCGCGCGAGATCAACGCCATCATCCACCAGCAGGGCCTCGACGCCGACAAGATCCGCCTCCGAGTGGGCGTGAAGGGCGGCGGCTGCAGCGGCTTCAGCTACATCCTGGACCTCACCGAGGTGCAGAAGGACACGGATGAGCTCTGGGAGTTCACCTACCGCACGTCCGACGACGGCAAGACCGTCGCTCGCGTCGAGGGCGGGCAGGGCGGCGGCGCGGTCGCCACGGCCGAGCCGGGCACGTTCACGGTTCGCGTGGTGTGCGACCCGAAGAGCTACCTCTACCTGAACGGCACCACGATCGACTTCAAGGACGAGATCATGGGCCGCGGCTTCGTGTTCACCAACCCGAACGCGACGACCACCTGCGGCTGCGGGTCGAGCTTCAGCGCCTGAGTGCGCGAGTACCCGATCGCATGAACTGCTGAAGCCGGGCGCGGGCGACTTTCGCCCGCGCCCGGCTTCGTTGTCGGTTCCTTCGTCGGCTTGTCGGTCGGCCGCCTGGTCGCTTCAGCCGCCCGTCGCGGCCGCGGCGAGCACGGCTGGGTCGCGCCGCACGAATCCGGGGATGTCCCGGCCCTGGAGCGGGTGCGCGATGTGCCATCCCTGCGCGGAGTGCATCCCGCGCTCGGCGAGGAACGCCCACTGCTCGGCGTGCTCGACTCCCTCGGCCGAGCACTCGACGCCGAGCTGTCGGGCGTGGCGCAGCGCGACGTCGAGCGTGGCACGGTCCTCGGCGGAGCCGGGCAGTCGCGCGATGACCGACCGATCGACCTTGAGCTCGTCGAGGGGGAACCGGCGGAGCAGCGCGATGCCGCCGATGCCCGTGCCGAAGTCGTCGATGCTGACCCGCACGCCCGCGACGCGGATGGCCTCGAGCTGCGTCGCGACGAGGTCCCCGTCGCGCTGCAGCGTGCCCTCCTGGACCTCGAGCGTGAGGAACCGGCCGGGGAGCGCCGCCTCGCTGAGGGCCATGCGGACCTCGTCCTCGAGGTCGCCTCGGCGGAACTGGCTGGCCGCGATGTTGACGCTCACGGGGAGATCGATGCCCTGCCGCGCCCACGCCGCGCACTGGCGGCACGCCTCGCGGAGCGCCCAGCTGCCGATCTCGGTGAGCAGGCCGGCGTCCTCGGCGATCTCGAGGAGCCGCGTCGCGGGGACGTTCTCGCCGGTGGTCGGCAGCGTCCAGCGGATGAACGCCTCGGCACCGATCACCTCGGAAGTCGGGACGCGCACCTTGGGCTGGTACACGAGCCGGAACGCGCCCTGCTCGAGCGCGTGCTGCAGGAGCGTCGCCAGGTGCGCGTCGCGGAGCGCGCGCTCGGCGTCCGCCGCCGCGTGGATATGGAGCCGCGGCTGCGGGCCCAGGCGCGCGAGCGCGAGCGCGTGGCGGCTGCGCGCGAGCGCGATCTCGACGGGCGGCATCGCCTCGCCGTGGCCGACCTGCAGCACGCCGATCGTGCTGCGGAGGCGGAGCTCGCGCGCGGCGACGCGGACCACCGGCTGCCCGGTCCCGCCGAGCGCGGCGAACAGCGCGCGCGGCTCCGGCGTCGAGCCCGGCAGGAGGACGACGGCGCTGCCGCGTCCTGCCGGGAAGAAGCCCGCCTGCTCGGGGATCAGCGCGCGGATCCGGTGGCGCCAGAGCTCGTCGAGCTCGCGCAGCGCCTCGATGCCCTCGGTGGCGGCGATCGCGTCCGCGTCCTCGATCTCGATCGACGCGACGTAGACCGGGCGCGGCATGCTGCCGATCGACTGCTCGATCGCCGCGTGCGAACCGGCGTCCTGCGCCACCGTCGGCGAGGGCGCAGGCGTGCGGCGCTCCCGCGCGTGGATCGCCTCGACGAGCGCGGCGGGGTCGGCCGGCATCGGGAGCGCGTCGTCCGCGCCGAGGAGGATCGCCTGCCGGACGTCGTCGGCGGCCGTCGCGGCTGCCGGGAGCAGCGCGACGATCGCGATCTGCCGATCCGCCGCGGCGGCCCGCGCGGCGGCGCAGGCCTCGGCGACCGACATGTCGGGCAGCCCGCTTCCGATGACGACGATGTCGGGCCGGGACTCGCTGAAGAGCCGCAGGCCGCCCTCCGCGTCGCCGGCCGAGCGAAGCTCGAACCGGGCTTTGCGCAGCGCGAGGGCGAGGCGGTCTCGCGCCGCCGGATCGCGCTCGAGCAGGAGGACACGGGTCATGCCGGGATCCTACTTATGGCGTCCGCGAGCCATTGTGAGACGACGGGCCATCCCATCCAGCCCGCGGCCACGGGGAGGTACGCGGTGAGGACCCAGCGGACGGCTCGCCCGGTCACGCGAAGGTTGATGGTCGCGCCGAGCCAGCTGCCGACGATCGCGGTCGGCACGAGGCACGCTGCGATGCCGAGCGTCGGGAGCAGGGCGTTGCCCCCGTCCGGCAGCGGCGTCCGCCACAGCGTGAGCGCCTTGGTGGTCGCGCCGACCGCGGTCAGCGGGATCATCGTGCAGATGCTCGTCACGATCGCGCGCTTCACCTCGAGGCGTCCCCAGGCACGCATCAGCGGGATGCCGACCACGCCGCCTCCGATCCCGAGCAGCCCGCTGAGGAATCCCATGATGCCGCCGATGGCGGTCGACTGCGCGCGCGGGAGCTCGCGCTCGCCGTCCGGGGATTCAGCGGTGCCCCGCGCGAGATGCCGGAACTCGCGGACGGCGATCTGGGCGAGGAACGCGGCGAAGAGCAGGCGGAACCCGGCGGCGTCGACCCACAGGCTCACCCACACGCCCACCAGCACCGCGACGATCGCGGGCGGGATCAGCCGGCGCGCGAGCGACCAGTCGACGGGGCCCTTGCTTCGGTAGCGGCGGAAGGCCGTGGCGGCGACGACGACGTTCGCGAGCATCGCCGCGCCCTGGAGCTGCTGCTTGTCGGGGGCGAGGAAGATCGTCGCGAGCGGGATGAAGCCGATTGACCCGCCGACGCCGAGCAGTCCGCCGATCGTGCCGCCGAAGAGTCCGAAGGCGAGGTATGCGGCGATCGAGGCGGGATCCACGCAAGGAGGCTATCGGGAAGATGACGACAGAAAATGATGCCGGGGGCCCCCCGACATCAATTTCGGCGTTCGAGATGTGCGCGAAAAAGTTCGATGCGCGGCGTGCGGTTCCGCATCGCTGCGACGATGGCCGCATGCTCGTCACCATCCCAAGCTTCGCCCTCCAGGGCATCGACGCGGTCCGGTGCGACGTGGAGGTCTCGCTCCAGTCGCGCGGCCTGCCGCGCATCACGCTCGTCGGCCTGCCCGACCTCGCCGTCCGCGAGAGCATCGAGCGGGTCAAGAGCGCCATGGGCTCGAGCGGCTTCGAGCCGCCGCGCCACCGCACGACCATCAGCCTCGCACCGGCGGACCTGCGCAAGCAGGGGCCGGCGTACGACCTGCCGATCGCGGTCGCGATGCTGCTGGCCGCGCCGGAATCGGGAGAGGGTGCGCCGCCCGGGCCGAAGGCCCCGCGGCCGTGCGACTGGATGGTCGCTGGCGAGCTCGCGCTCGACGGCGCGCTGCGCCCGGTCCGCGGCGCGGTCGGCATGGCGCTCCTCGCGCGCGCGGTCGGGCTTGCCGGCATCGTGGTGCCCGAAGCGAACTCGGCCGAGGCGGCCGTGGTCGAGGGCGTCGACGTCCGCGGGGCCGGCAGCCTTCCCGAGGTGATCGCGTTCTTCCGCGGGCTCGGTCGTCTTCCGCGCGCCGAGCCCGTCGACGTGCGCGCGGCGATCGCGAGCCAGCCCCTCGCGGTCGACTTCCGGGAGGTCCGCGGCCAGGGTGCCGCGAAGCGCGCGCTCTGCATCGCGGCGGCGGGCGGGCACAACGCGCTCCTGATCGGCCCCGCCGGCTGCGGCAAGACGCTCATGGCGCGCGCGCTGCCGGGAATCCTGCCCCCGCTCGAGCCCGACGAGGCGCTCGAGGTCACCCGGATCTGGAGCGCCGCGGGCGCCGGCCAGTCGCGCCTCTTGACCGAGCGGCCGTTCCGCGCGCCCCACCATACGGCCAGCACGGTGGCGCTCGTCGGCGGCGGCGCGATGGGGCTTCCGCGGCCCGGCGAGGTCACGCTTGCGCACCACGGCGTGCTCTTTCTGGACGAGCTTCCCGAGTTCGGCCGGAGCGCGCTCGAGGCCCTGCGCGAGCCGCTCGAGGACGGCTTCATCACGGTCGCCCGCGCGCACGGCAGCGCCCGGTTCCCGGCGCGCAGCATCCTGCTCGCCGCGATGAACCCGACCGCGCGCGGAAACCGGTGCGCCGGCGCGCGCGGGGCGCGCGAGCAGGAGAAGTACATGGAGCGGGTCAGCGGCCCGATCGTCGACCGGATCGACCTCCACGTCGAGGTGTCCGCGGTGCCGTTCGACCGACTGTCCTCGGCTCCGACCGGCGAGTCGAGCGGGCAGCTGCGCGAGCGGGTGGTGGCGGCGCGCGCCCGTCAGCGGGCTCGCCAGGGCCCCGTCCTCAACGCGTACCTGCGCGGCGCGGAGCTCGACGCCGCCGCGCCGATGGGCGAGGAGTCACGCGCGCTGCTCGGCGACGCGATGACCCGGCTCGGGCTGAGCGCCCGCGCCTACGACAAGCTGCGTCGCATCGCGCGCACGATCGCCGACCTCGAGGGTGCCTGCACGGTCACCGCCGTCCACGTGGCGGAGGCGATCCAGTACCGCATCCTCGACCGGCACCGATGAATCACAGGCCGGGCGCGAAGCCGCGGCGCATCGTGTTCTCGCAGCAGGCGCGCGGCTCGACGAACTGCAGCAGGTAGTCGCGGCCGCCGGCCTTGCTGCCGACGCCCGACATGCCGAAGCCGCCGAAGGGCTGACGCCCGACGAGCGCACCGGTGATGCCGCGGTTCACGTAGAGGTTGCCGACGCGGAACTCGCGCTTGGCGCGATCGAGGTGCGCTGGCTTTCGGCTGTAGATGCCGCCCGTGAGCTTGTACTGCGGGGCGTTCGCGATGCGGAGCGCCTCGTCGAAGTCGCGGGCCTTGATCACCGCGAGCACGGGGCCGAAGACCTCCTCGTTGGCGAGCCGTGCGCCCGGGCCGATGCCGCTGACGATCGTCGGGCCGACGTAGGGCTTGCCGACCTTCGCCTCGAGGCCCTCGGGCACGGGGAGCGAGAGCTCGACCTTGCCTTCCTTGGCGCCGAGCTCGACGTAGGAGCGGATCTTCGCGGCCGCCTCCGGGTCGATCACCGGACCGACGTCGGTGCCGGGCTCGCACGGGTCGCCGACGACCAGCGCGCGCGAGGCCTCCACCAGCCGGTGGAGGAAGTGGTCGTGCGCGCCCTCGAGGACGATCACGCGGCTGCACGCCGAGCACTTCTGCCCCTGGAAGCCGAACGCGCTCTGTCGCACGCCGAGCACCGCCTCGTCGAGGTCCGCGCTGTCGTCGATGATGATCGCGTTCTTGCCGCCCATCTCGCAGACGACCTTCTTCACGAACTCCTGGCCGTCCGGGGTCTGCCCGGCCGCCTTGATGATGTCGAGGCCGACGGCCTTGCTGCCGGTGAACGCGATCACCGCGACGCGCGGGTCGCGCACGATCGCGGCGCCGACGGTCTCGCCCGGGCCCGGCAGGAAGTGCAGCACGTCACGGGGGACGCCCGCCTGCCAGAGGATGTCGCAGAGCACCTTCGCGATCCCGGGCGTCTGCTCCGCGGGCTTCACGACCGCGGTGTTGCCGGTCACCAGCGCCGCCGCGGCCATGCCGCAGCAGATCGCGAGCGGGAAGTTCCACGGGCTGATGACCGCCGCGACGCCGCGCGGCTGGTACCACTGCTCGTCGAGCTCGCCGACGAACTGCCCGAGGCGCTCGCGCGCGAACAGCCGGGTGCTCTCGCGCGCGTAGTACTCGCAGAAGTCGATCGCCTCGCAGACGTCGCCGTCCGCCTCGCGCCAGGTCTTGCCGCTCTCGCGGATCACGATGCCCGAGAGCTCGTCGCGCCGCGCCCGCATCAGCTCCGCCGCGCGCACCAGCATCGCCGCGCGCTCGGCGTGGTCGCGGTCGCGCCACGCGGGGAACGCCCGCTGCGCGGTGCCGATGGCCCGCTCCGCGTCGGCGACCGTGGAGTCGTTCGCGACCGACGGGATCCGCGCCGCGGCGACCGCCGCGCGGAACGCGTCGCGCACCTGGCCGACCGCGAAGTTGCGCATCGGCTCGGTGAAGAACGGCCGCCCGTCGCCCACGCCGGTCGCCGCGCACGAGAGCGCGTGCCGCTCGGGCGCCATGCGGATGCGCTCGACGCCGGGGTCGGAGTCGTGCTCGCGGAAGGGGCTCGCCACCAGCGCCGACACGTCGGCGTTGTCGAGGAACCCGGCCTTCAGCCAGCTCTCGTTCGAGGTGTTCTCGAGCAGGCGGCGCACCAGGTACGCCATGCCGGGGATCATCTCGCCGACCGGCACGTACTCGCGCACGCGCAGGCCCATCGCCATCGCCGCCGCCTTGAGCTGGTCGCCCATGCCGTGCAGCATCTGCAGCTCGATCGCCGACTTCGGTAGCCCGCACTTCTCGAGCGTGGCGAGCGCCGACGCGATCGAGCGCGCGTTGTGCGAGCCGAGCGCGAGCTTCACGCCGCCCTCGCCGCGCTTGCGCGGGGTGTGCTCGATGAAGTACTGCGCGACGCGCTCGTAGCACGCGTCGGTGTCGCACTTGCGGCTCCACACCGGGACGGGCCATCCCTGCTGCTCGGCGTGGATCGTCTCGTAGTCCCAGTACGCGCCCTTCACGAGCCGCACGGTCACGACGCGGCCGGTGCGCTTGGCCCACTCGACGACGCTGCGGGCGTCCTCGGGCGCGCTGCGCAGGTACGCCTGCATCGCGAGGCCTGCCTCGAAGTCGACCGCCTCGCAGCAGCGCTTGAAGAGCTCGATCGTCAGGTCCTTCAGCGCGAACTGCTCCATGTCGAAGTTCACGAGCACGCCCTGGCGCTTCGCGGCCTCGAGGATGGGCAGGATCTCCGCCATCAGCGTGCGGATCGAGCCCTCGGTGTCGATCGGGTCGACGCGCGCGCTCAGCGAGCTGATCTTGATGCTGACGTTGGTGCGGGCGACCGGCCCGAGGTGGTCGCTCTCGAGGACCGGCTTCGCGGGCCACGACGCGACGCGCTTCGGCAGGTTCTCGACGAGGTCGAGGTACTTCTGCCGGTAGAGGCGGGCCTCCTCGTCGCTGACGCACGCCTCGCCGAGGAGGTCGACGCTGAAGCACATGCCGTGCTTCCACATCCGCTCGAGCGAGGGCAGGGCGCTGGCGGCGTCCGTGCCCGCGATGAACTTCGAGGCCATGCCCTCGATCTGGCCCGCCATCGTCTTCGCCATCAGTCCCTTGGCGAGGCCGCCCGCGGCCATGCCGAGCTCGAATCCCGGCGGCGGCTTCACGCCGGGCTGCGAGAGGTAGTCGGCGAGGTGGTCGTAGATCGCCTCGTTGGTGCGCAGCGTCGGGAAGCAGTCGACGAAGCGGAAGAGCTGCACGCGGAACGCCTCGTCCCGCATCGCCCAGTCCATCAGCTTGTCCTTGAAGACCGAGAGGCTGCCGGCGAAGATGCCGGCGTCGGCCGCACGGGCCTTGGCGAGGAACTCGGCGCCGAGCTCCTGCACGCGGCGCTCGAAGGCGGGGTCACGCTGCGCTGCGCGGCCCGAGGGCTGCGGCGCGGCGGCCGGGGTGCGGGCGGGAGCGGGCTTCTTGCGCGTGAAAAACGCCATTTGCGGATTATAGGTGGCGTGCCCCGACCGCGGCTTTCCCGCGTGAATTCGAGGCGCGGGCTCGCCGCGATGCCCCGGACCGGCGCCGCGGCGTCAGCGGTGCCGGCCGCCGACCGCCTCGAGCGCCTGGCCGTACACCTCGACGCAGCGCTTGGCGGCACCCTCCCAGGTGATGCCGCGCACCTCGTCGAAGCCGTGGTCGGTGAGCGTGCGCTGCAGCGGCGGGTGCCGGAGCACGGCGACGATCTTGTTCGCCATGTCCTCGACATCCCAGAAGTCGACCTTCAGCGCGTTCTGCAGCACCTCGCTGACGCCCGACTGCCGGCTGATGAGGACCGGCACCTTGTGGCCGAGCGCCTCGAGCGGCGCGATGCCGAACGGCTCGCTCACGCTCGGCATGACGTAGAGGTCCGCCATGCTGAAGACGCGCGGGATGTCCTTGCCGCGCAGGAATCCCGTGAACAGCACCTTGTGGCCGATCCCGAGCTGCGCCGCGAGCTGGATCATGGACTGCGCCTGGTCGCCGCTGCCCGCGACGACGAACTTGACGTCCTCGTACTTCTCGAGGACGCGCTTGGCCGCGTGCACGAAGTACTCGGGGCCCTTCTGCAGCGTGATGCGCCCGAAGTACAGCACGATCTTGTCGCGCCCGCCGATGGTGCTCAGGCCGGCGGCCTTCGGGTCGAGGTCGACGCCGTTGTAGACCACCTCGCACTTCGAGACCGGCACCGCGTAGCGGTTCGCGCAGATGTTGCGCGTCAGCATGCTGACGGTGACCACCTTCACGGCGGCGTGCATGCCGCGGCGCTCGATGTTGTAGACGGGCTGGTTGACGTGCTCGCCGGAGCGGTCGAACTCCGTGCTGTGGACGTGCACGACGAGCGGTCGGCCGGTGACGCGCGCGAGCGCGATGCCCGCGGGATAGGTGAGCCAGTCGTGCGCGTGGATCACGTCGAAGTCGCGACCGCGGCAGCTCTCGACGACGAAGCGCGCGTACGCCTCCGACTGCGCGAGGAGGTCGCCGGAGTAGTCGGGCGCGCTTCCGCCGCGCGCGAGGGCCATGCCCGCGCCGCGGCCGTTCGACTCCGGCACCGCGGCGCGCACGGCGCGCACCATCTCCACCATCTCGGCGACGGCGGTCGGGTCGTCGGTGCCGTATCGCTCCCAGGCCTCGAGGATCGAGAGCGCCTCGTGCCGGTCGTGCTCGCTGAGGCCCGCGAGCAGCTCGGCGCCGATCGCGCCGGGCGCGGCGGACGCGAGCGCGCCGGGGCGGAGGAGCCGCTGCGGCGCGGCGCTGGCGAGCGCGATCCGCTCGAGCGCGGCCGCGGCGCCGGGCGACGAGTAGGCGCCGCTCGCGATGAACGGCGCCGCGAGCATGCGGACGGTGCGGGCGAGCGCGGCCTCCGGCGCGGCGCCCGGGGACGGCTTCGCCGCGGTGCCCGCCGTGACGGTCCCCGCCGCGACTGCCTGGGCGACCGCCGCGATCGCCGAGGCAGCCGCCGCGGCGGGCGTCGACGCGGCGCGCCGCGCCGCGATGCCGCGGTCCGCGCCCCGGCGGTCCACTGCCACGCCGCCGGGCAGCGCAGCTCCGGAGCGCGTCGCGATGTTTGGCGCGTCCGAGCCCTCGCCCGGCACCACGAGGTCCACGTGCGAGGCGTGCTCGCCCCGGATCCCCTTCGGCAGGACGAACGTCACGTCCACGTCCATCGCGGCCATCGCCTTCGTCAGGCCGTGGCACGCGGTGCCGAGACCGCCGGTGATGAAGGGCGGGAACTCCCACCCGAGCATCACGACCCTCGGCGGGCGCGCGGTCATTCCGCTTCGCTTCCCTGCATGTCGCCGAGCTGCGCGAACGCGGCCTCGAAGGCGAGCAGGAAGGTGGTCACCCCGGCGGCCGGGTCGGCGATGCCCGCGAGCGGCACGCGCGTGCGGAAGACGTAGACCTTCGCGTCGTCGCGGTAGTGCTTGACCTTGTCGCAGCGGTTCGGGAAGCCGGCCTCGACGAGCTCGTCGTCGACGAGCTCCTCGGCGCTGTCCCGGCCCTCGAGCATGTCGCCCTCGATCGACTCGCTCAGCCAGCGGTCGCCCGTCTCGAGGCCGACCGCCCAGCCGTCGCCGTCGGGCTCCACCGTGTACCAGGCCTCCGCGGCGGCCTCGGCCGCGGCGCAGCGCAGGCGCGCGCCCTCGGAGCGGATGTCTGCGAAGCGGCCCGATTCGATGGCGTTCTTCTGGATGGTCTGCAGCACGTCGTTCATGTGTGGCTCCGGGGGGCGCATAGGATACCCCCACGATGGCAGCCTCCACCGAGCACGGATCCGCGGGAAACGCTGCGGAGGCGTGGACCACGCGCCGCCTGATCCGCTGGATCGACGGGCACCTCGGGACCAAGGGCGTCGACTCGCCGCGCGTCTGCGCGGAGATGCTCGTCGGGCACGTGCTGCGCGCCGAGCGCATGCGCCTCTACATGGAGGCGGACCGCCCGGCCTCGAAGGAGGAGCTCGAGCGGCTGCGCGCCCTCGTGGTGCGCGCGTCGCGCCACGAGCCGGTGCAGTACCTCGTCGGCGAGTCCTGGTTCTGGTCGAAGCGGTTCGCGGTCGGGCCCGCCACGCTCATCCCGCGGCCCGCCACCGAGCACCTCGTCGAGGAGGCGGTGTCCGCCTGCCGGTCGGCGGCGCAGGCTGGCGCGACGCCGGTGCGCATGCTCGAGATCGGCACCGGCACGGGCTGCATCGCCACGTGCGTCGCCGCGGCGCTCCGCGGGCAGCGCAGGGGCGCCGACCCGGCGGAGCCGGGGCCGCCGCCGCTCGACGTCGCGATCGTCGCCACCGACATCGTGCCCGCGGCGCTCGAGCTCGCGCGGTCGAACGCCGCGGAGCATCGCGTCGCGCCGTTCATCGACCTCCGCGAGGGATCGATCTACGCGCCGCTGCGGCCCGAGGAGCGTGGGTCGTTCCACGTCGTCGCGTCGAACCCGCCCTACGTCCGTGACGACGAGTGGGATGAGATGGAGCCGAACGTCCGCGACTACGAGCCGCGCAGCGCGCTCGCCGGC
>JAIYBS010000314.1 GCA_027488415.1 Planctomycetaceae bacterium
CCGCGACGAGCGTCTCCTTGTTCGCGAGCGCGATGTCGCAGCCGCGCTCGATCGCCGCGAGGACGGGCGCGAGCCCCGCGACGCCGACGATCGCCGCCATCACCATGTCTCCCGGCTGCGCGATTCGCTCGACGAGCTCGAGCGCCGCGTCGGGACCGCGGGACACGCGGAGCCCGGCCGGCAGCTTCGCCGCCGCGTCGCCGTTGGCGACCGCGACGTCCTGCACGCCGAACGCCGCCGCCTGCTCGGCGAGCAGCGCGGCGTTGCCGCCGGCCGCGAGCCCGACCACGCGGAACGCGGGGCCGCCGATCGCGTTCAGGTGCGCGACGACCTCGAGGGTCGCCGTGCCGATCGAGCCCGTGGAGCCGAGGACGATGATGCGCCTGGGGTCGGCCATGGTTCGTCGCTCAGCGGTCGTCGCGTCCGCCGCCGGTCGGCGACTTCAGCCGCCGCATCCAGCCGGTGACGCTCCGGATCGTCTTCTTCGCCGCGGCCAGCGCGTCGTCGCCCGAGGGCGCAGCTGGGCTCGGGGATTCCGATGCCGGCTGCGCGGACTCTGCCCTCGGCTTCGGCGAACGTGCGGGCCGATCGGTCGGGGCACGCTCCGCGCGCGGCTCGCTGCCGGCGGACTCGGCCGCGGCGTTTCCGCCGTCGCCGCCGCCGGACTCGCCGCCCTCGGAACGATCGCCGTTGCGACCGCGACCGCCGCGCCGACGGCGCCGACGGCGCTTGCGCTTGCCGCCCTCGCCGTTCCCGTCGTCGTCGCCGCCGCCGTTGCCGTCGCTCTCGTCGCCGCCGGCTTCGGTGCCCTCGGCATCGCCGGCCTGCGGCTCGCCGTCACCGTCGCCGTCGTCCGAGCCCGCGTCGTCGGCGCCCTCGGCACCGCCCTCCGCGGATCCGCCGCCCTCGCGGTTGCCCTTCTTGCGTCCGCGGCCGCCGCGGCGACGGCGCCGGCGCTTGCGGCGTCCGCCGCCCTCGCCGTCGTCGCCCTCGGTGCCGGCATCGCCGTCCTGCGAGCCCGCGAAGAACTCGCGGTCCGCCGCGTCGAGCGCGTCGAGGTCCGACACGTCCTGGCCCATCTCCGCGCGCGACGCGCGCTCCACCGCACGCGCCTCGCGAGCAGCGGCGCGTGCCGCGAACGCCTCGTTGCGCAGCCTGGCCTCCTCCTCGCGGGCGCGGAGCCGCTCCTCGCGGAGCCGGGCCTCCTCGACCTTGCGCTCGGCCTCCTCGGCCTTGCGGCGGGCGTCCTCCTCCTTGCGCCGCGCGTCCTCCTCGCGGCGACGCGTGTCGCGCTCTGCGTCGGCGCGGCGGATCAGCTCCGACACGCTCGGCTCGTCCGCGCTCGGCGTCGGCAGGTCGTCGAACCCGCCGGCCAGCGCGATCGCGGTGGCGTCGGCGGGCGCTGGCTTGCGACGGCGTCGGCGCCGGCGGCGGCCTCCGCCCTCGTCGACGATCTCGTCGTCGCCGTCGAAGTCGTCGCCCTCGGGCACCGAATCGGGCAGCTCCGACAGGCGGGGCACCGGGATGCGCGGCAGGCGGTCCACCTCGATGTCCGCGCCGCGGTCGTCGTAGGCGTACATGTCCACCCGGTCCATCGCGAACGCCTCGCTGATGCGGATGTCGACGCGCTTGCCCGCGCGCTCCTCGAGGTCGTGCAGCGCGTTGCGCCGCGTGCTCAGGAAGACGCCGGCGACGCGCGAGCTGCAGACCACCTCGACGCGCGCGATGCGGTCATGGCAGAAGAGCAGGCCGATGCGCCGCAGGATGTCCGCGGCCACCGCGTCGGGGACGCGGACCTCGCCGCTGCCGTGGCAGTGCGGGCAGTCCATGAAGTGCGTCTTGTGCAGGCCCGGGCGCATGCGCTGGCGGGTCATCTCGACGATGCCGAAGTCGCTGATCTCGAGCGTCGTCGTCTTCGCGCGGTCGCGGCGCAGGTTGTTGTCCAGGCGCGCCTCGATCTCGCGGCGGTGCTTCGACGACCGCATGTCGATGAGGTCGTTGACGATGATGCCGCCGAGGTCACGCAGCCGCAGCTGGCGGGCGATCTCGTCGACCGCCTCCTTGTTGGTGTTGAACGCGTTGGTCTCGCTGTCGCGCGCGCTGCGGCTCTTGCCGCTGTTCACGTCGATCGCCACCATCGCCTCGGTCTGGTCGATCACCAGCGCGCCGCCCGAGGGCAGGGGCACCTCGCGCGCGTGGATCTGCTCGACCTGTCGCTCGACGCCGAAGGCCTCGAAGATCGGTGCCTGGCGGTCGTAGAAGAGCAGCTTCGGCGCGTTGATCGGCGCCACGACCTGGAGGAAGGTCTTCGCGCGGCTGAAGGCGCCCTCGCTGTCGACCACGATCGCCTCGACGCTGTCGTCGGCGATGTCGCGGATCGTCCGCACCAGCAGGTCGCTCTCGGTGTAGAGCGCGCACGGCGCGCCCGTCGAGTTCGTGCGGCGCTCCATCGCCTCCCAGAGGCGCTGCAGGTAGAGCGCGTCGCGCTGCAGCTCGGTCTTGGTGCGGTCGAAGCCCGCGGTGCGGAGGATGAAGCCGAAGCCCTCGGGCAGCTCGAGGCTGTCGAGGATGCGGCGCATCTCGCGGCGCTGGTCCTCGTCGTCCACCTTGCGGCTGACGCCGACCTTGTCCATCTGCGGCATCATCACCAGCAGGCGGCCCGGGATCGAGATGTAGCTGGTGAGGGTCGGGCCCTTCGTGCCGATGCCTTCCTTCAGCACCTGCACGATGACCTCCTGGCCGCGCTTCAGCGCCTCCTGGATCGGCGGCCGGTCGCGGCGCGCGATCTTCTTGCCGACGCGCTCCGTCTTCTCGCCGCCGGGGAAGTACTGCGGGTGCAGGTCGCTGATGTGGAGGAAGCCGTTCTGGCCCTCGCCGAAGTCGACGAACGCGGCCTGGATGGCCGGCTCGACGTTCATCACGCGCCCCTTGTAGATGTTGCCGACGTTCGTCGCCGTCGTCTCGCGCTCGGCGAAGATCTGCTCGAGCCGGCCGTCCTCGAGCACCGCGATGCGGCACTCCTCGCCCGGCACGTCGTTGACCACCATCACCTGGCGGCGCTTCGGCCCGGTGCTGGCGACCTGCTGCGTCTCCTTCTTGCGTCCGCGCCCGCCGCGGCGGCGGCGGCGCTTGCGCCCGCCGGACTCGCCCTCGGATTCGCCGGATTCCGACTCCTCGGAGCCTTCCGCGCCGTCCTCGGCGAGGGCTTCCTCGGACTCCTCGGACTCCTCGGAGTCGTCGGCATCCTCTGCCTCGTCGTCCGCGGACTCCTCGTCCTCCTCTTCTTCCTCCTCTTCCTCGTCGTCGATCGCGCGGACGGGCAGGATGGGCGCGTCCTCGCCGCTCTCGAGCGCCTCAAGCGACGCGAAGGCCGCCGAGTCGATGGCGCCGCCGTCCTCGTCGTGGTGGTCGTGCGCCTCGCCGTGGGCCTCGTCGGCCCCGTGCTCGGAGTGGTGTCCCTCCGCGTGGGCGTGCTCGCCGTCGCGGGGCTCGTGCTCTTCATTCGTGCGTTCGGTGTCTGCCACGATCAATCCTCTGCCGCATCGAGCGGCGGTTCGTGGCGGAACCGTTGGTGCCGGCCGGCGTCAGCACGCGCGCGGCGGAAGCGGCAGCTCGCCCGGGGGACCCCAGTGGGATCCGTGTCCGGGCGACGGTCGTTCCGTCGGTTGCATGTGGCACAGGCTCTTCAAGCGCACCGTGAGTTCCGCCTGGTCGCCGCCGTCTCGCGCACTCCATCGTGGAGCGCAGGTGGGTCCGCCACGCGCAGGTCGGGGGCCGGCGCCGGAAGGGCACCAACCCGCTTCGCACCGTGGGGCGGACCGCGCGTCTCGAGCGCCGGGTCGACCCGTTGTCCTTGCATCGCCGCCGGCACGCGCCCGCGGCGTTGATCCTCGCTACTCCGCCACCCAGTGGCCGAAGACGTCGGGATCGAGTTTCCTGAGCTCGTCGCGCAAGGCCGTCTCGACCTGGCGCTCCGAGTCGAACGACCCGACCCGTCGGGCCAGCCGTTCGCAGTGTTCCATCGTCACCGACCGGATGACCCGCTTGATGACGGGGATCTGGTCGGGAACCATGGAGAGTGTACGCAATCCCATGCCCAGCAACAACATGGAAAACAGGGGTTCTCCGGCCATCTCGCCGCAGACGCTGCAGTCGATGTTGCCCGACCGGGCCGCCCGGACCACGGACTTGACCAGGTAGACGACCGCCGGATGGGCCGCCTGGTAGAGGTGGGCCACCCGCTCGTTGCCGCGATCGACCGCCAGCGTGTACTGGATCAGGTCGTTGGTGCCGATCGAGAAGAAGTTGCTCTCCGCGGCAAAGACGCGGCTCATCAGCGCGGCCGACGGCACCTCGATCATCACGCCGACGGGCATCTGCCGGTCGAAGGGGATGCCCTCGTCCTCGAGCTCCTCGGAGATGTCCGCGAGCATCAGCTTGCCCTGGCGCAGCTCCATCGGGTTCGAGACCAGCGGGAACATCGTCTTCACCGGCCCGTGCGCGCTCGCGCGCAGGATCGCCCGCAGCTGCCCCTTGAACTCCGCCGGGTTCGCCAGCGAGTGGCGGATCGAGCGGAGCCCGAGGAACGGGTTGCGCTCCGGCTCCTCCATCTGCTCCTGCGTGTACTTGTCGGCTCCGAGGTCGCAGGTGCGGATCGTGAGCGGCTTGCCCTTCAGCAGCCGGATCGCGCGCAGGTACGCGTCGAGGTGATCCTGCTCGGTCGGCGGCTCCTTGCGCGTGAGCCAGAGGAACTCCGTCCGGTAGAGGCCGACGCCGTCGCCGCCGTTGGCGAGGACGGCCTCGATCTCCTCCGGGAACTCGATGTTCCCCATCAGCTGGATGCGCACGCCGTCCTTCGTGACGGCCTCGAGCCCGCTCAGCTCGCGCAGCGCCGCGCGGGAACGCAGCGAGCGCTCCTGCTTTCGACGGTATTCCTCGAGCGTGCGCGCGTCGGGGCGCACGATCACCATGCCGTCGTTGCCGTCGACGATCAGCTCGTCGCCGTCCTCGACCTCGGCCGAGAGCCGCTGGCAGCCGACCACCGACGGCAGCCCGAGCGCGCGCGCCACGATCGACGTGTGCCCGGTGCGGCCGCCGAGGTCGGTGACGATCGCGATCACCTTCGAGCGGTCCATCGCCGCCGCCTGGCTCGGCGTGAGCTCGTGCGCGACGACCACCGCCGGCGCGTCGAGCTGCGCGAGGCGGCTCTCCTGCGCGCCCATGAGGTGGCCGAGCACGCGGCGCTCGAGGTCGATGACGTCGTTGGCCTTCTGCTCGAAGACCTCGTTGCCCATGCGCTTGAACTGGTCGACGAGCACGCGGAACTGGTCCGCGACCGCCTGCTCGGCGGTGACGAGCCCCTCGGACACGCGCCGCTCCGTCGCGGCGACGAGCGCCTTGTCGCGCAGCAGGCCCGCGTGGAACTGGAAGATCTTCGCGGGCTCCTCGCCGAGCTCGCGGCGCGTGCGCTCGCTGAGCTCCGCGATCTCGCGGCCGGCCGCGGCGAGCGCCTCGTGCAGGCGCGCGTGCTGCGCGGCGACCTCGGATGCGTCGATGGTGCGGTGCGGGACCACCTGCTCGGCGGAACCCACCAGGAATGCGCGCCCGACGATGATGCCGGGGCTGACGGCGATGCCCTTGATGCGCTGCATGGCGTGAGCGACGGTGCGCCCGGGTCGGCGTGGCGCGCGACGTGCGCGTCAGGCCGGGCGGAGCGGAGTCGAAGGGACGAAGCCTATGGCATCCGTGCGCGTCCGCAAGCCCCGAATAAGAACCGCCCCCGGCGGCCGTGGGGCTCGCCGGGGGCGGTGGTTCTCGCGCGTGCCGCGGTCGCCCGCGGTCCGTGCCGGATCAGGACTTCTTGCCGTCGTCGGTCACCTCGTACTCGGCGTCGATGACGTCGTCCTTCTTCTCGCCGCCGCCGGCGGCCTGCCCGCCGGTCGCGCCCGCGGCGCCGGCTGCCTGCTGCAGCTCGCCAGCCGCGTTCATCAGGTTGTTGAGCGCGGCCTCGATCGCGGCCTTGTCGTCGCCCTTGAGCTTGTCCTCGAGGTTCGAGACGGCGCCCTCGATCTTGGTGCGGCTCTCCGCGGGCACCTTGGCGCCGAGCTCCTCGAGCTGCTTCTTCACCTGGTAGGCGACCTGCTCGGCGCGGTTCTTGGTGTCGATCAGCTCGCGGCGCACCTTGTCGGCCGCCGCGTGCTCCTCGGCGTCCTTGCGCATGCGCTCGACCTCCTCCTTCGACATGCCGCTCGAGCCGGTGATCTTGATCTCCTGCTTCTTGCCGGTCGCCTTGTCGGTGGCCGACACGTTCAGGATGCCGTTGGCGTCGAGCGAGAACTCGACCTCGATCTGCGGCACGCCGCGCGGGGCGGCGCTGATGCCCGTCAGGTCGAAGCGGCCGAGGACGCGGTTGTCCGCGGCCATCTGCCGCTCGCCCTGCAGGACCACGATCGTCACCGCGTTCTGGTTGTCCTGCGCGGTCGAGAAGACCTCCTTCTTGGAGGTGGGGATCGCCGTGTTGCGCGCGATCAGCGTGGTCATCACGCCGCCGAGCGTCTCGACGCCGAGCGAGAGCGGGGTCACGTCGAGCAGCACGACGTTCTTCACGTCGCCCGCGAGCACGCCGCCCTGGATGGCCGCGCCGATGGCGACGACCTCGTCGGGGTTGATGCTCTTGTCAAGGTTGTCCGTCTGGAAGATCTTCTTCGCGAGCTCCTGCACCTTCGGGATGCGGATCGAGCCGCCGACCATGACGACCTCGCCGACGTCCGAGGGCTTCAGCTTGGCGTCGGCGAGCGCCTTCTCGCACGGCGCGGCCAGGCGCTCGAAGAGGTCCTTGCACATCTCCTCGAACTTCGCGCGGCTGATCGTCACCTGCAGGTGCTTCGGGCCGTTCTGGTCCGCGGTGATGAAGGGCAGGTTGACCGAGGTCTCCATCTGCGTGGAGAGCTCGATCTTCGCCTTCTCGGCCGCCTCCTTGAGGCGCTGCAGGGCCATGGCGTCCTTGCGGACGTCGATGCCCTCCTTCTTGCGGAAGTCCTCGGCGAGGAAGTCGATCAGCTTCTGGTCGAAGTCGTCGCCGCCGAGGTGCGTGTCGCCGTTGGTGGACAGCACCTGGAAGACGCCGTCGCCGATGTCGAGGATCGACACGTCGAAGGTGCCGCCGCCGAGGTCGAAGACCGCGATCTTGGCGTTCGTCTTCTTCTCGAGGCCGTAGGCGAGCGCGGCCGCGGTGGGCTCGTTGATGATGCGCTCAACCTTGAGGCCGGCGATCTCGCCCGCGTCCTTGGTGGCCTGGCGCTGCGCGTCGTTGAAGTACGCCGGCACGGTGATGACCGCGCGGTCGACCTTCTCGCCGAGGTACTCCTCGGCCTGGCGCTTGAGCTCCGCGAGGATCATCGCCGACACCTCGGGCGGCGTGTAGTCCTTGCCGCGGATGCCGACCTTGACGAGCTCCTCGGGGGCGCCCTTCACCTCGTAGGGCACGAGCTTCTCCTCGTGGCCGACTTCCGCGTGGCGGCGGCCCATGAAGCGCTTGATGCTGAAGACCGTGTTCTTCGGGTTCGTGATCTGCTGGTGCTTGGCGGGCTGGCCGACGAGGCGCTCGCCCTTCTCGGTGAAGCCGACCACCGAGGGGGTGGTGCGGCCGCCGAGGGAG
>JAIYBS010000118.1 GCA_027488415.1 Planctomycetaceae bacterium
CGCGTCACGGTGGACCCGATGCTGAAGCGCGTCGAGGCGCTCCGGCTAGACCCCGTGAAGGACGGCGCGCGCATCCGCGTCACGATGCGGCTCGCGACGGTCTTCGTCCCGGGCGAGGAGCCCGCATCGCTGCCCGGCGCGCCCACGCCCGAGGCGCTCGCCGGCTTCCAGAAGTACGCGCCGCTCCTCGCGCGCAACCCGTTCCGCGTGCCTGCGCCCGCCGCGACCGCGCCCACCGCGGTGGCGGCGGCGCAGGCGCCGGTCGCAGCTGCCTCTCCCGCGGCGGTCGAGGCCGGCGCGCCCGCGGTCGCCGGCGCCAGCGCCTCGTTCCCGTACGGGAGCTGGACGCTCACCGGGATCGTCGACGGCCCCGCGGGCACGGAGGCGTACTTCCGGAACGTCGCCACGGGCGAGTCGCTCGTGCTGCGACCGAACGAATCGATCGCGGAGTTCGCGTTCGTCGGCGTCGATGCCGACGCGGCGCGGATCGCCGCCGGCGGCGCGACGTACCGCGTGCGCGTCGGAGACAGCCTCGAGGCCCGCGCGCCCGAGGCCCGCTGAAGGACGGACAGGTGAACACCATGAAGACGAGCCCCGCAGCAATCCTGATCTCGATCGCAGCCGCAGCACCCGCCGCGGCGCTCGCGGTGCCGCAGGGCGCGCCGCCCGCCGCGCCGGCCGCGGCGTCGATGACGCAGGACGCTCCCGCGCCGAGCGCAGGCGGCATCCGCTTCGCGTTCAAGGGCCAGACCTGGGACCAGATCCTCGACTACTTCAGCCGCACCACCGGCCTGCCCGTCGTGCGCGAGGCCGAGAGCCCCAAGGGAACCGTCGACTACATCAGCTCGCGTGCCTACACGCTGCCGGAGGCGCTGACGACGCTCAACCAGCTGCTGCAGACGCAGGGCGTCATGCTGCGCGTCGAGAAGGACAAGCTCTACCTGCAGAAGCTCGCGGAGATGAAGCGCGAGAACATCCCGACCTTCGTCGGCGCGCTTCCCGCGACGGTGACCGACGACACGATCGTCACGCTGATGGTGCCGCTCAAGACCGCGCGCGTTGCGCCGATGGCGGAGAAGCTGGCGGGCATGGTGGGCGCCTACGGCTCGGTGACCGCGCTCGAGCCGCAGAACACGCTCATCATCGTCGAGACCGGCGGCCAGGTCCGCCGCATCGTGAAGCTGATCGACAACCTCGACCAGGCGGAGCCCGACAACGAGGTGCGCTTCTTCCCGCTGCGCCACGCCAAGGCGACGACGCTGATCGGCAGCCTCTCCGCGCTCGTCGGTCAGCGCCAGGTGGAGTACGTGATCGCCGCCGACGGCAAGAAGACGAAGATCGAGGACAGCAAGATGGAGGGACTCTCCATCACCGCCGACGAGCGCACCAATGCGATCGTCGCGCGCGGCGTGCGCGCCAAGCTGATCCAGCTGGCGGACGTGATCGAGCTGCTCGACGTGCCGTCGTCCGGCGTCGCCGGGTCCGCGGTCCCGGGCGCGCCTGCGCCGGTGATGCGCAGCGTGCGGACCGTGATGCTGCGCGGCATCACGCCGACCGAGGCGAAGGCACGGCTCGAGGAGCTCTACAAGGACCTTCCGCGCGAGGTGAAGCCCACCGTGCTCGCGATGGACGAGGTCGGCAAGCTCGCGATCGTCGGTCCCGCGCAGAGCGTGGCCGAGGGCGCGGCGCTCATGGAGTCGCTCGACGGCGATCGTCGCGCGCCCGGCACCGCGGAGGACATCGTCGACGAGGACCCGCAGCTCGTCTCGCTGATCCCGCTCGCGAACGCCTCCGCCGAGGGGATGGTGCCTCGCATCCGCGAGCTGCAGAC
Source organism: Planctomycetaceae bacterium (assembly GCA_027488415.1). GTDB lineage: Bacteria > Planctomycetota > Phycisphaerae > Phycisphaerales > SM1A02 > UBA966. The sequence continues at coordinate 1,832 of JAIYBS010000118.1, forward strand.
GCCCGCGCAGCGCAAGGCGGTCGTCGTCGCCGCGGGGCCCGATGGCCGGAGCATCGTCGTCAGTGCGCTCTCGAGCGAGGTCGACCAGGTGCGCCGCATCGTCGAGATCCTCGACCAGGCGGGCCGCATCGAGCGCCGCACGCAGGTGATGAAGGTGCAGAGCGCCCGTCCGGCGGAGTCCGTCGCCGCCGCGCGCCGCATCATGGACGCCGAGCGCGACCCGCGGAACCCCGATGCTGCCGTCGACGTGCAGGTCGGCTCCGACGGCCGGACGCTCACCGTTTCGGGCACGCAGGCATCGCTCGCGCGGTTCGAGCAGGCGCTGCGCGTCGCCGAGCAGGCGACCGTCGTCGAGCGAACGAGCCGCACGTTCGAGCTCCGCAACGCGATGGCCTCGAAGGTCGCGCCGCAGCTCGCGCAGCTGGCGCAGCAGGTGCTCGCGCCGAAGGACGGGTCGCCGTGGACCGCGCCGCAGGTCGACGCCCTCGACGCCATGCGCCAGGTGCGCGTGACGGCCACGGAGGCCGAGCTTCGGCAGATCGAGCCGATGGTCGCGACGCTCGACCGCGCGGAGCGCGCGGGCCGCATGGTGCCGGTTCGGCAGGCGAAGGCATCGGAGCTCGCGCAGTCGGTGAAGGACCTCGTCGCGAAGACCACGGTCGACGATCCGGCGCGACCGTTCACGCCGCCGACCGTCGACGCGATCGAGCAGACGAACTCGCTGTGGATCGTCGGCGATGCCGCGCAGCTCGCGGCCGTCGAGGAGGTGGTCCGCCAGCTCGACACCGTCACCCCGGGCCAGCTCCCGCCGCTGCGGCTCCTTCAGGTTCGCGCCGCGGATGCCGCGCAGATGGCGCAGCTGCTGACGTCGCGGTACGACCAGCGGCCGGCCGACCTCCGCCGCGAGAAGCCGGTGCGCGTGGACGCCGACACGGCGACCAACACGCTGATCGTCACTGCGCACGAGGACGTCTTCCCCGAGATCCGCGACTTCGTCGAGGGCGTGAACCGAAGCGGCGAGACCGAGGGCAAGCGCGAGACGGTCATCATCCCGCTGCGCGTCGGCCGCGCCGCCGAGGTCGCCGCCGCGCTCGACAAGCTCTACCCGACGCCGCCGATGCCGCTCGACGCGCGCGGCCGCCCGCTCCCGCACCTGCAGAAGCAGAAGGAGATCTTCGTCAGCGCCGACGCCGCGACGAACACGGTGATCGTGGAGTGCCCGGCCGACCGCAAGGCGCAGTTCGAGTCGATCGTCGCGCAGCTCGACCGCATCGAGCAGCCCCCGCAGGCGGAGGTGCGCACCTGGCGGATCGACCGCGGCGACCCCGAGAAGGTCGCGGCCACCGTGCGCTCGCTCGCGCAGAGCGGCGCGCTCAGCTCGCCGACCGTCGGCGGGCGCAAGGGCCCCGAGGTCTCGGTGCAGATCGAGGCCGCGAGCCGCACGCTGATCGTGACCGGCGACGAGACCGCGTTCGCGAAGGTCGACCAGGTGCTGAAGGACCTGCAGGGCGTCCCCGAGGCCGGGTTCAAGACCTACGTCCTGCGCAGCGGACGCACCGACCAGGTGAGCTCGCTGCTCAAGCAGGTGCTCACGACCCGCGCGCGACGCGACTTCCCGGGCGGCGAGAACCTGATCGAGGTGACGAGCGACCGCCGCACCGGCACACTGATCGTCAGCGCGCCGGACGCGCTGATCGCCGTGGCCGACCAGCTGGTGCAGCAGCTCGACGCCGCCCCCGCGGTCGCCGGCGCCGACACGCAGCAGGTGCGCGTGCACCCGCTCACCTTCGCCGACGCGGCGCAGCTCGCGCCGGCCCTGCAGCAGGCCGCGGCCGCGATGCCGAGCCCCGCGACGCAGGACCCGATGAAGGTCTCGATCGTCCCGGCCTCCGGCTCGAACGCGCTGATCCTCACGGGCATCGCGCCCGACCTCGACGCCGTCGTGAAGCTCATCGAGCCGCTCGACAAGAACGGCACCGCGGACAACGCGCAGGTGAAGACCGTGCTCCTGAAGCACGCCCGCGCCGAGACGCTCGCACCGATGGTCGAGAAGCTCCTCTCCGACAAGGCGATGATGAGCATGCGCGACATGCCGGCGAGCCTGCGGCAGGAGTACCTGCGCCGCGGCATCGACCGCGCACCGGTTCGCGTGGCAGCGGATCCGCGCCTCAACGCGGTGATCGTCAGCGGCCCGCCGGCCGTCGTCGAGGTGGCCGAGCAGATGGTCGCCCAGCTCGACGTCGAGCCGTCGCAGGGAGCGGCGTCCGACGTGCGCGTCGTCACGCTCCGCAACGCCGACGCCGCCGAGCTCGCCCAGACCGTCACGCAGATGTTCGCGAACGACCGATCCGGCACGCCGGCCCCGCAGGTGACCGTGAACGGCAGCTCGAACAGCCTGGTCGTCCGCGCCTCCGCGGAGCAGCACGCGCAGATCGAGTCGATCGTCGAGAAGGTCGACGCCGCCGCCGCGACCAGCGGTCGCGAGATGCGGACCGTGAGCCTCGACCCGACGAAGGGCGATGCCGCGGAGCTCGCGCGCATGCTCGAGCGGTCGCTGAACCGCGAGGGCCGAAGCGGCGCCGAGGTGGTGACGGTCGAGGAGCTGATGCGCCGCGCGCAGCAGGAAGGTGATGCCGCCACGGCGCCCGCGCCCAAGCCCGCCGGTGCGCCCGCCTCCGCTCCCGCTCCCGCGGCCCGCCCCGCGGCGGCGCCGGCACCCGCCGAGCC
>JAIYBS010000063.1 GCA_027488415.1 Planctomycetaceae bacterium
AGTCGCGCCCGTCCACGTCCTTCGTCTCGTCGTCGACCCAGCCGCGCCCTGCTCTCGTCACGGGGTTCGGCTCGAGGTCGAGCCACTCCTGCACCGGGTCGACCTCGTCGACGAGCACCGTGCCATCGGCGAACTCCGCGCGCTGCGAGGTCACCCAGCGCGGCAGCAGCACGCGCGCGAGGAAGACATGGCCGCTGTGCCAGAGGAAGAGCGGAATCCCGAGGACCGCGGACACCACGATGCCTGCCGCCGCGACGCGTCTGCGTCCGCGGCGGCGCAGCGCGTGAAGCTCGCTGCGCGGGATCACGCCGCACTCGGTGCAACGCACGCCCTGCGGCGAGCCGAAGTCCGCCGACGGCGCAAACGCGTGCCCGCACCGCGGGCAGCGGCGAGTGCCGTCGGCCCGCCAGCGGCGCCCGACGAGCGCCCAGAGCGTGATCGCCAGGGGCAGCGCGATCGCGGCGTATCCGGCCCAGCGCCACTCGCCCGCGAGCAACGGCTCCAGCGGCGACAGTCGGTCGTAGACGTTCATGCGCGACCGAGCCCCCGAAGCCTCAGGCTGTTCAGGACGACCGCGACGCTCGACACGCTCATCGCCACGGCCGCGAACATCGGCCCAGGCACCCAGTGCGCCACGGGCCAGAGCGCGCCGGCGGCGAGGGGAATGCCGACGAGGTTGTAGCCGAACGCCCACCACAGGTTCTGCCGGACGGTGCGCATGGTGGCGCGCGCGACCCTGACGGCATCCACCACCGGAAGCACGCCGGGGCGCAGGAGCACCACGTCCGCCGCGTCGGCCGCGATGTCGGTGCCGCGCCCCACCGCGATGCCCACGTCGGCGGACGCGAGCGCGGGTGCGTCGTTCACTCCGTCGCCGACCATCGCGACGGTGCGTCCTTCCGCCCGGAGCTCGGCGACCACCGCCGCCTTCGCCGCGGGAAGCAGACCCGCGCGGACGTCCGCGATCCCGGCGTCGTCCGCGACCCGGCGCGCGACCCGCGCGTCGTCGCCCGAGGCCATCGATACCGCGACGCCGAGCGCACGAAGGCGGGCCACGGCGTCGCGCGACTCCGGGAGCAGCGCGTCGGCGAGCGAGATGACCCCCAGCGCGACGCCGTCTGCCGAGACAACGACCGACGTGAATCCGGAAGCCTGCCGATGCGAGACGGCATCGAGAACCTCGCCCGGAACGGGTGCGCTGCATGCGAACTCCGGCGCGCCGACGCGCACCGTGCGCGCGCCGACCGTCGCCTCGACGCCGCGCCCGACGGTGGAGCGGAACGCCTCCGCGTCCGGAATCGCCATCCCTCGACCGCGCGCCGCGCGCACGATCGCCTCGCCGAGCGGATGCTCGCTGCCACGCTCCGCCGCGGCGGCGAGCGCGAGCACGGACTCCTCCGCGGCATCCCCGAACGCGTCGATCGCCGTGACCTCCGGGTGTCCCGCGGTGATCGTGCCGGTCTTGTCGAGCACCGCGGCATCGACGCGCGCGAGCGCCTCGACCACGGCGCCGCCCTTCAGCAGGATCCCGCGGCGCGCGGCCGCGCCGGTCGCGACCATGATCGCGGTCGGCGTCGCCAGGCCCAGCGCGCACGGGCACGCGATCACCAGGACGGCGATCGTGCACTCGAATCCCATCGACACGTCGCCCGCGGCCGCCCACGCGGCGAAGGTGGCCGCACCGATCCCGAGCACGGCGAACGTGAACCATGCGCTCACGCGGTCCGCGAGCCGCGCCACCGGCGCACGGCTCGACTGCGCCTCCTCGACCATGCGCGCCACGTTGCGCAGCACCGTCTCGGCGCCGACGTGCGCGGCGCGGACGACCGCCGATCCGCCGACCACGAGCGTGCCGGACATCACCGCGTCGCCGGAACGCCGGGCAACCGGCATGCTCTCGCCGGTGAGCGCGGACTGGTCGAGGTCGACCTCGCCCTCGACGACCGGCCCGTCCACGGGCACGCGGTCGCCGGGCCGGAGCACCACCAGGTCGCCGGGACGCACGGACTCGACGGGGACATCGGCATCCTCGCCGCCGCCGCGCACGCGCGCGGTCGCCGGCTGCAGCTTCGCGAGCCCGCGCACCGCGTCGCGGGCACGGACCGTCGCGCGCGACTCCATCCAGCGGCCGACCGTCGCGAGCGTCGCGATGACGCCGGCAGCCTCGAAGTACGGCGCGGGATGCGGCGCGGCGCCGGCCGCCGGCAGGAACGCGAGGAGCACGAGCAGCGCGGACCACCCGTACGCCGCGCAGATGCCGATCGCGAGCAGCGAGTCCATCGTCGCGGTGCGCGCACGGGCGGCGAGCAGCGCGGCGCGCACGATCGGCCACCCGCACACCAGCATGATCGGCGTCGCCAGCAGGAACTGGATCGCGGCGGATGCGTTCTGCGCGGCGGAGTGCGCGTACGCACCCGCCTGCTTCCACATCACCGTGCCGTTGAGCCGCGCCGCCTCCTCGAACGGCTCGCGCGCGTGCGTCGACCACAGGTGGTGCGTCCACATCGCGACGACAACGAGCGGCACGCAGAAGGCAATGCCGACGATCGTGCGGTTTCGGAGCGCACGGATCTCGGATGCCTCCGAGCGCATCAGCGCGTCGAGGCGGTCGCCGACCCCGAGCGCCGGCCTTGCCGGATATCCCGCGCGGGTGAGGAGCGCGCAGATCCGCGCCGTATCGATCGGAGCGTCGGTCTCCGCC
>JAIYBS010000252.1 GCA_027488415.1 Planctomycetaceae bacterium
ACTGGAATGCATTCGGCACGCCCGCCGCGCATGACGGGATGACCTACGGTTTCACCTGGAACCCCGCGCTCGTGAAGCGGATCGACGACGGCCCAGCGGGACGGGGCGCCCGCGTGCGGCTGCCGGAGTACTTCCGCCTCACGCCGCGCGAGGGCCACGCACCGCACTGGGTCGCCGTGCAGGCGAAGGACGTGCCCGCCGCCGCGGGCCTCTCGAAGCTCACCTTCCGCACGCCGCGCGAGCGCGGCGAGGGCGCGTACACGACGCCCGACGCCGCCGACAGCACGTTCCGGAAGCCGGGCCCGGTCGCCGGTCCGTTCACGACGGTGCTCGGCGACGGCAGCACGGTCACCTACAGCTGGTATCGCTTCAAGGACCAGCCTGCGATGCTCGCCGCAGGGCTGTCCGATGCCGAGCGCGATGAAGCGCAACGTCGCGTCGAGCTGATCCATCGCGCCTGGACGAAGGACCGCGAGTACATCGCACCCCCGACGACAGGCTCACTGGCGTCGATCGACCCGGCGCTCCTCGTGACGCCTCCCGCGGGCCTCGAGGTCGGCTTCGTGCCGATCGCGACGCGGCAGGAGCGCGTGAAGGAGCGCCGCGGGAAGCGGTGAGGTCGGACTGCGGTTCTTAAGCGGCACGTATCGTGCGACGATGCCCCCCGCCTCCCCCAACGCCCTCCGCGTCACCACGCCCACCGACACGACGATCGTGCTCACCCGCACGTTCGGTGCCCCGCGACAGGTCGTGTGGGAGGCCATGTTCACGCCGGCCTCGATGCGCCGGTGGATGATGCTTCCGCCCGGGCTGACGATGACCGTCTGCGAGTGCGACGCACGCGTGGGCGGCGCGCTCCGCGTGGCGTCGAGGAGCGAGGAGGCCGACCCGTTCATGACGATCTCGGGCGAGTTCACGGAGATCGTGCTGCACGAGCGCGCCGTGCACACCGAGACGATGGCGCTCGGCGACGGCCAGGTGATCGGCACGCAGCTCGAGACGCACGAGTTCTCGGAGGACGCGCCCGGCGTCACCACGATGCGCATCACGCAAACGTATCCGTCGAAGGACGCGCGCGACGAGGTCGTCGCGTCGGGCATGGCCGACGGCATGGAGTCGTGCTACGCGCGGATCGACGAGCTGCTCGCGCGGGGGGCGTGATCGACCTCGACTTCCACGCGAGTCATGAGGGATCTCGGACGTTCGATGGTTCGAACTCTGCCAACGAAATCCGCGAAACTCGGAAGTGATGATCGATCCACGGTGAATCCGGGGTAGGTTCGGCCTCCTTCGAGCAGTCCACAGGAGCCACCGACGATGTTCAACCGCAGCCTCCGCCGCAATCACTCCCGCGCCACCCACCGCAAGGCGTTGCTGGCCGCGGCCTGCGCGGGCTCCGCGATGCTGATCGTCGTCGCGGCTCCGCAGGCCAGCGCCGACACCGCCTTCGGCTTCCACATGGGCGTGAATGCGGCGGGCATGGAGTTCAGCGAGGGCACCTTCCCGGGCACCGTCAATTCCAACTACGTGCTCCCCACCAGCTCCGAGATCGGCTACTACGCCGGCAAGGGCATGGGGATCGTGCGGCTGCCGTTCGCCTGGGAACGCCTGCAGCCCACGCTGAGCGGAGCATTCGACGCGACCTACCTGGGTTACATCCAGCAGGCCGTGGCCACCATCCGCGCCAACGGCATGATGGTGCTGCTGGACCCGCACAACTACTCGATGTACCGCCTATCCGGCCAGAACCGCCACCACATCGGTTCGTCGTCAGTGCCCGCCTCGGCGTTCGTCGACCTGTGGAAGCGCCTGGCCACGCTGTACAAGGACGATGCCGGCGTCGTCTTCGGCCTGATGAACGAGCCGGTGCAGTGGGACGACTACGGCGAGGAGCTGCAGTGCAGCGAATGGGCCGGATACTGCAACCAGGCCATCGCCGCCATCCGTGACACGCAGACGGGCGCGGGCGCCACGCAGAACTGGATCCTGGTGCCGGGCAACTTCTACACCGGCGCATGGAGCTGGACCTCCACGACCGACACGACCGGAACCACGAACGCCACCGCGATGCTGGCAGTGACCGACAGCGCCGGCAAGTTCGCGTTCGAGGTACACCAGTACGTGGACAGCAACTACTCCGGCACATCGGACACCTGCGACGCCAGCCACGGCGCCGAGAGCCTGGCCAACTTCACCACGTGGCTGCGCTCGAACGGGCGGATCGGCTTCCTGGGCGAGATCGGCGCCGGCTCGAACTCCGTGTGCTACGACGACCTGAACGGCGCGTTCGACTTCATGGAGACCAACAGCGACGTCTGGTCGGGCTGGACGTACTGGGCGTCGAGCAACTGGGCCATCCAGTTCAGCATCGAGCCGACCAACTGGGCCTACCAGAGCAGCGCCACGCAGGCTTCGCTGACGCCGGTCGAGACCGCGATGATGACGACCGTGCTCTCGCGGCGATATGCGGGCGGCGCGGGCGGCGCGAACTGCGCGGCAGACATCAACAGCGACCGCGCGGTCGACGGCGCCGACCTGGGCGCGATGCTGGCCGCCTGGGGCGACCACCCGCTGCTGGGCAACCGGGCCGACCTCGACTCGAACCGCCGGGTGGACGGCGCCGACATCGGACTGCTGCTTGCGCGCTGGGTTGCCTTCACCTGACGGGCACCGCTCCGTCGCTCGGGCGAGGCACTCACGGAGCGACGGTGAGGTGACGGGCACGGCTCGACGGATCGCAACCTGATCCGAGGCGCCCTCGATGCGCTTTCGGAGGCCGGGCCGGTCGACGCGGTCCCATCACTGAGATCGCTGCCGCCGCGCATTCGCCACCGGTGGCGCGGCGACCTCCCCCTTCCTCCGGCACGCATCCGAGCAGTACTTCACGTTCGGCCAGTCGCGCTCCCACTTCTTGCGCCAGGTGAAGGGGCGACCGCAGCAGGCACAGTCCTTCGGCGGGGGGACGGGCGGGCGCACGATGCGGGGCACGAACGGCGCTTCGCCATCGACGCGCTGTGGATTCGCGATTCGGCCTCGCCGCGGCGCTGAAGTCGATCGTGCCGAAACACGGAACGACTGGCAT
>JAIYBS010000032.1 GCA_027488415.1 Planctomycetaceae bacterium
CGCGAAGGCGTTCGTCGATCCGGCCGCCGAGCGCTACTGGATGGGAAGGTACGGCGTCGACCTCTACGTCGGCGGCAGCGAGCACGCGGTGCTGCACCTGCTGTACGCGCGGTTCTGGCACAAGATGCTCTTCGACCTCGGCTTCGTCGGCACGGCCGAGCCGATGGGCAAGCTCTTCCACCAGGGGCTGATCACGAGCTACGCCTACCAGCGCGCCGACCGCAGCCTGGTGCCGGTCGACGAGGTCGAGGAGCGCGGCGAGGGGAACTTCGTCGAGACCAAGACGGGCGAGCGCGTCGCGCAGATCGTCGCCAAGATGTCGAAGAGCCTGCGGAACGTCGTCAACCCGGACGACGTGATCGCCGAGTACGGCGCGGACACGTTCCGCCTCTACGAGATGTACATGGGGCCGCTCGAGGCCTCGAAGCCGTGGAACACGCGCGACATCGTCGGCGTGTTCCGCTTCCTGCAGCGCGCGTGGCGGCTCGCCGTCGACGAGCGCACCGGCGCCCTGCTCTGCGCGGCCGAGGCCGACCCCAAGGTCGAGAAGCTCCTGCACCGCACCATCGCCAAGGTCGGCGAGGACATCGAGCGGCTCAGCTTCAACACCGCGATCGCGGCCATGATCGAGCTCGTGAACGCGGCCACCCGTCCGAGCGACATGACCGACCCCGCGAAGGGCGGCATGACGCGCGACCAGCTGCTCCGGTTCGCGAGCATCCTGTGGCCCTTCGCCCCGCACCTCGCCGACGAGCTCGGCGAGCGGCTCGGCGTCGCCGGCGGCCTCGCCGCGCAGCCCTGGCCCGCGTTCGACCCGGCGATGCTCGTCGACAGCGAGGTCGAGATCCCGGTGCAGGTGCAGGGCAAGGTGCGCGCACGCATCCTGGTCCCCGCGAAGGCCTCGCCGGCGGAGGTCGAGTCGCTGGCGCTGGCGCACCCGCAGGTGGTCCCGCACCTCGGGGGCGTTTCTCCAAAGAAAGTCATCGTGGTACCCGGGCGGATGGTCAACATCGTGATCTGAGGCAGCGGCGCAGGATTCGAGGAAACTCGGGCCGATGTCGCTTGCACCGGCCAGTTTCCGCGCCATGATGCTCGCTCGTCCAGGTCAGTTGTTGGCCCGGCGAACCCCTCATGCCTGCACAACTTGGGAGTGGAAAAATGGGATCCTCTGTCCTTTTTGCGGCTGCCACCGCAACTGCCGCGCTTTGCAGCGCCGCATCCGCCGGAATCGTCAACCTGCCCGTCACGTTCTCCTGGCTTGACGGGAGCGGCCATGTCGTTGACCAGGCCTCGTTCTTCGTGAGCCCGTTCGTCACGGAGTACGCGAAGTTCTCGAGCGCGGGATCGTCCTGGGACGTGCTGGCGATCGACGTGCGCGACGACTCGCTCACCATCACCGGCGACTTCTTCAACCTGCCGTCGGTGGGCTTCCAGTCGGGCGAGAAGCTCCGCTTCGAGCTGCCGACCACGATCGCCGTCGACGCCATGACGCTCGGAGCGGTCAGCAACGTCTCCTCGATGGACGCCTCGCGGCTCTCCTTCGTCGGGAACGTGATGACCATCGACGTCTCGCTCACGCGCTTCGACGCGCGCGGCGCCAGCTTCACGGTCAACTTCGCCACCTCCACGGTGCCCGGCCCCGCCGGCATCGCTGGCATGGCGCTGCTCGTCGCGCTGCCCCGCCGCAAGCGCTGACGCTCCGACAACAAGTTCGTCCACACCGAATCCTCGATCCGGGAGCTATCTCATGCCCTCACCCACCGCCACCGCCACCGTCTCCGCCTTCGCCCTCCTCGCCGCGGCGATCGCCGCACCTGCCGCCACGGCCGGTCTCGTCGGTTCGTCCGTCGAGTTCCGCTGGATCCGCAACGGCACGCTCGTCGACGCCAAGACCTTCGTCGTCAGCTCGCTGATGCCGGAGTACTACTACTCCACGCCCTTCGTCGGAAGCGCCTGGGGCGCGATGGGCCTCGACGTCCGGAACACGTCGATGACCTTCACGGCGGACTTCGCCGACACGTTCAACGTGTTCCTGCCCCTCGGCACCGTCCTCGAGCTCGCCGTGCCCGCCACCGTGCGGCTCGAGTCCTTCAACCTCGGCTCGATGAGCGGCGTCACCGGGCTCGACCAGGGCGACCTCTCCATCGACGGCAACGTGCTCCGGATCTCCGCCGGCGGGATCCAGTTCGACGCCCCGGGGTCCACGTTCACGCTCAGTTTCGAGTCCACGCTGCTGCCCGGGCCGAGCGCGATTGCCGCGCTCGCCGCGATGATCGCGATGCCGCGGCGCCGTCGCGGCTGACGAACGTCCGCCGCGATGTAGAACCATCGCGCCCTGCCCGGCTCGCGCGGCGGGGCGCGATGGTTCTCGGAGCGGCCGCTGCTGATTGTTCGTCCGATTACCGACGATTCGCGGTGGATTGCGCCTCGGCGCCTTGCCTCAGCATTGAGCGGGGCTACCGTGACGCGTATGCCGGCGCTGCTGTCTGCCCGGCGATCCCTCCCCTTGGTTTGTTTGAACAAGGAAACGTCATGAATTCCCCCACTTCCGGGCTGTTCCGCAGCCACCTCGGCGTCGCCGCATGCGCGGCCGTCGCCATCGCAGGGTCGTCCTTCGCGGGCGTCGTCGGATCGCAGGCCGTGCTCACGCGGCAGATCCCGGGCCAGGCCGACCAGAGCGCGAGCTTCCTGGTCAGCCAGATCCTGCCCGAGTTCTACTCGTCGTCCGCGCTGCCCGACGGCGGCTGGGGCGCGTACTCGATCGACGTCAAGGAGACGTCGCTCACCCTCACGGCCGACTTCGGCGGAGCGAGCGGCTTCTCGTTCATCGGGGGCCTCGTGTTCAGGCTCGCGTTCCTGCCCACGGTGCAGGTGGACTCGTTCTCGATCGCCTCGGTGAGCTCCGGGGTGTCGAACTTCGACGCCTCCGACCTGAGCTTCGCGGGCAACGAGCTCATCATCCACGCGTCGGAGGTCTCGTTCTCCGAGGCAGGCGCGTCCTTCACGCTCAACTTCACGACCAGCACCGTGCCGGGACCGGCAGGCCTGGCCGCGCTCGCGGGACTCGCCGCGATTCCGATGCGCCGCCGCAGGGGCTGACGCATCGGGGAAGCATGGCACTGAACGAAGACCCGGGCGGCGCGCCTCGCGCCGCCCGGGTCTCGGTGCGTCGATGCACGGCCGGCCCGGAGCCGGCCGCGGCGGGGGTCACTTCCGTTCCTGCAGGTACTTGAGGGCCTCGCCGACCACGTAGAAGCTGCCGGTGATGCAGATCAGGTCCTCGCGGCTCACCGCGCGGATGGCCATCTCGATCGCCTCGGGCACGCTGCGCGCGATCTGGCTCATCTTGCCGGAGCGCTCCTGGAACAGCTTCTGCAGGTCCTCGGGGCTCGACGCGCGGGGCGTGTTCGCCGAGCGCGTGAAGATGACCTTGTCGGCGCCCAGGTTGACCTTGTCGATCATCTCGGCGACGTCCTTGTCGGAGCAGCAGCCGAAGATGCAGACCATGCTGTCGTACGGCACGTGCGCGCCGACGCAGCGCATCAGCGCGTTCATCGCCGCGGGGTTGTGCGCGCCGTCGCAGAGGATGCGCGGCCGGTGCGAGACGAGCTCCATGCGGCCGGGCACCTTCGTCGCCGCGAGCCCGGCGGTGAGCTTGTCCTCGGGCAGCTCGAATCCGAAGGACTTGAGGACGTCCACCGCCGCGAGCGCGAGCCCGCAGTTGATGGCCTGGTGCTCGCCCGGCATCGGGACCGGGACGTGCTCGAGGCGGCTCGACTTGGTGTAGAGGCACACGCGCGTGTGCGGCCCGAGGTCCGGCGTGACGCAGAACCGGCTCGAGAACTCGATGTCCTTGTTGACGATCCGGAGCTCCGCGCCGGCAGCCTGCGCCGCCTCGCGCATCACCGAGTCGACCTCGGCCTCCTGCTCGAAGAAGAGCGCGGGGACGCCCTTCTTGAAGATGCCGGCCTTCTCGCGCGCGATCTGCGGCTTGGTCATGCCGAGCAGCTTGGTGTGGTCGAGGTCGATCGCGGTGACCACGCTCACGAGCGGGGTGATCACGTTCGTCGAGTCGAGGCGCCCGCCGAGGCCGACCTCGATGACGGCGATGTCGACGGCCTGCTCGGCGAAGTGCGCGAAGCCGACCGCGGTCATCAGCTCGAAGAAGGTCGGCTGCTCGCCGAGCTTCTCGGCGGCCTTCGCGACGGTCTTGACGGTCTCGACGAAGTCGGTCTTGCCGATCGGGTTGCCGTCGATCTGCACGCGCTCGCGGATGTCGATGAGGTGCGGGCTGGTGTAGACGCCGACCGCGTAGCCGGACGCACGGAGCATCGACGCGATCATCGACACCGTGCTGCCCTTGCCGTTGGTGCCGGCGACGTGGACGGTCTTCACCTTCTCGTGCGGGTTGCCCAGGAGGTCGAGCAGCTTCCGCATGCGGTCGAGCTTGAACGAGTCCTCCCCGTACTTCACGTTGCGCTGGCGCTCGAAGTCGGGCCGCATCATCAGGAAGCGGGTGGCGATCGCCACGGTCGTGATGTCGTTCGCCTTCGGGCACTCGAGCGCGGGGGCGGGCTTCGGCTCGACCGCGGGCGCGACCTTCCCCGCGACAGGCTTGGCGGCGGACGGCTTCGCGGCCGTCGCAGCGGCCTTCACCGGGACCTTCGCGGGCGCGGCGACCTTGGACGGTGCGGCGATCTTGGACGGCGCGGCGACCTTCGCCGGAGCGGCCGGCTTCGCGGGGACCGCCACCTTCGCCGGCACCGCGACCTTCACGGAGGCCTTCGCGGCGGCAGGCTTCTCGACCGCCTTGGGGGTGGCCTTGGCCGTCACCTTGCTTGTCGTGTTGCCGCTGGTCTTGGCGGTGGCGCTCTTGACGGGTGCGGTCCGGGACGGCGTCTTGGTTCCGGCGCGCGAGGCTCCGGAGGAGGTCACCTTTGGCATAGCCCGCGCAGTCTACCGAAACCGCGCATAAAACGCGAATTCGCGTTCGCAAATCATTGTTCTATCGGAACTTGCGTCAGCGCCACTCGTGGCGCGGATAGCGCCGCTTGAGGTCCTTCTTCACCTCGGGGTAGAGCCGCTCCCAGAAGCCCGGCAGGTCCTCGGTGACCTGGACCGGCCGGTAGTTCGGGCCGAGCAGTTCGAGCACCACCTTGACCCTGCCTCCGGCCACGCACGGATGCCCGGGGAAGTCGTAGAAGTCCTGAATCTTGCCGCGACCGCGGGGCGGCTTGCCCTCGGCGTACTCGAGCTTCATCCGCCAGCCCTTCGGGAGCGCGATCGCCGCGGGCGCCGCCTTCTCGACGAACTGCTGCTCGTCCCACGAGAGCGCGTTGCGGAGGATGTCGAGCACCGGCCGCGAGTCGAGGTCCGACACGCGCGCGCATCCGTGGGCGATCTCCGCCGCGAGCACCCCGAGGTCGTCCTCGTCGTAGCGGATCAGCGCGCGCTCCGGGAACCACGCCGCGACGCATCGCACGCGCGCGATCCACTGCTCGACCGACTCGTCCCACGAGGCCGGCCGCAGCTCGCCGCTCGCGACGCGGGCCGCGAGCTCCTCGTGCGCCGCCGCCTTCGCGTCGCGACCGCGCAGCGGCCGCACGACCTGCCCGACCACGATGCCGTCGAACAGCCGCTCCTCGAACTCCGCCGGCGCGCCGAGCGATTCGTCGAACCGCACCTCCGTTCGCGTCTCGAAGCGGTCCGACATCGCGTGCTCGACCCATGCCTGCTCGACCGGCGTCACCATGCCGAGCGACTGGTGGACCTGGTCGCCGCGCCCGCCCTCGCGCACCTCGAGCGCGAGCACGAAGCCGGCGCCGCGCTGGATGCTCGAGGGATCGATGCTGACCTTGCGGCGACCGGGCATCGCGCAGTGCGGCCGCTGCGCGTCCATCCGCCAGCCCACGTGGTCGCCGAACCCGGCGAGCATCGCCCGCGAGACGCGCGCGAAGGAATCGCCGTCGAATGCGGCGGAGGTCCCCGGCTCTGCCGGCGCCTGCGCGCCCTCGGCCGATCGCTCGAGCTCCTTCGCCGTCGCCGCCGCCTCGCGGCAGGCCGCGACGGAGGCCTCGACGCCCTCGTGGCGCGTCGACCGGAAGCCGCTTGCCTCCACCCTCCGGAGCAGCTCCTCGCGCGCGCCGACGTCGCTCGGCGGCTCGCCGTCCGGCGTCAGGCGCAGCATCGCGCCCGGCGTCGAGGAATGCACGACGTCGCGACCGCCCGCGACGGCGCACCAGCGCGCCGCACGCGGCAGCACCCCGAGCTCGGCCGCCTCGACGAGCACGCGTCCGAGCCGCGGATGCGCCGGGATGCGCGCGAGCCGCCGCCCGAGCGCCGTGATCGCGCCGTCCGCTTCGATCGCGCCGATCGACGCGAGCGTGCCGCGGGCGCGCGCGACCGCGTCCGCCTCCGGGGGGTCGAGCCACGGGAAGGACTCGAAGGGCCCGAAGCCCATCGAGAGCACCATGAGCATCGACTCCGCGAGGTCGATCCGCCGCACCTCGGGCGTCTCCGTCGCGGGGCGCAGCGCGTGGTCGCGCTCGCTCCAGAGCCGCACGCACGTGCCGGGCGCGGTGCGGCCCGCGCGGCCGGCGCGCTGGTCGGCGCTCGCGCGGCTGATCGGCTCGCTGCGCAGCGCGTTGAGCCCGCGCCGCGGGTCGACCCGGAACACCCGCGCGATCCCGGCGTCCACCACCATCCGCACGCCCGGGATCGTGATCGAGGTCTCCGCGACGTTCGTGGCGACGATCACCTTGCGCCGCCCGCGCGGCGGCGGGGCGACCGCCTGGTCCTGTCGGTCGGGCGGCATCGAGCCGTGCAGCGGCACCACGTCGAACGCGCCGCCGCCGGCGACGGCGCGCAGCTCCGCGCGCACGGCGTCGACCGTGCGGTCGATCTCGAAGGCGCCCGGCATGAAGACGAGCGCGTCGCCCTCGTTCCCCTCCTCGACGAGCACGCGCACCGCGCGCGCCGCGCGCTCCCAGACGGGTGCCGAGTCGCCGGGGTCGTACCGCACCGCCACCGGGAACGCGCGGCCCTCCGCCGTGACCACCGGGGCGCCGAGGTACGCGGCGGCCTGTCCGGCGTCCATCGTCGCGCTCATCGCGGCCACCAGCAGCCCCGGACGGCGCTCGCGCGCGGCGCGGACCACGCCGAGCGCGAGGTCCGCGAACACGCTGCGCTCGTGGAACTCGTCGAGCAGCACGCAGCCGACGCCCTGCAGCAGCGGATCGCGCTGCGCCTGCCGGAGGAACACGCCCTCGGTGACGAAGCGAATGCGCGTGCGCGGGCCGACCATGCGCTCGAAGCGCGTCTGGAAGCCGACCTCGTCGCCGAGCCGCACGCCCATCTCCTCGGCGACGCGGCGCGCGGTCATGCGGGCCGCGAGGCGCCGCGGCTCGAGCACGACGATCTCCCCGTCGACGGCGCCGGAGCGCGCGAGGATCTGCGGGACCTGCGTGGTCTTGCCGCTGCCGGTCGCGGCGGTCAGCACCATCGCGCCGCCGCGCATGCACTCGACGATCCGCTCCGCGGCGCGCAGCACCGGGAGCGGCTCGCGGCCGCCGTCGCTCGTCGCGCCGCCGCTCAATTGCCCGTCAGCATGCGGGTCCGGACCGCGTCCATGAAGCGGGAGATCTGGCCCTGCTCGCGCGGGCTCGACGCCTGCTCCACCTCCGACTGCCAGAAGCCGAGGAACCGGTCGGCACCGCGCTGCGAGAGCTCCTTGCCCTTCATGCGCTCGCGCTGCCGCTCCTCGCCGCGGCGCGCCTCGGCCCGCGCGCCCGTGAGGATCTCCTCGTCGGTGCGCGTCGACTCCTTGCCGGTCGCGGTGGTCTCGGCGAAGCGGAACCAGTCCGCGACCCACTTGTCGATGAACGCGCCGCGCTCGGACTCGGGAAGGTTGACGAACTTCTGTGCGCCCTCTGCGAGGATGTCCTTCGCCAGGATCCGCACGTTCTGCGTCAGCTGCTCGCGGACCTTTCCGGTGACGCCGGCCAGGAACGCCGCGGCGACCACGCTGTCCTGCTGGCTCATCCCGCGGAAGCGCCCCACGAACTGCTGCACGTAGCGGACCCGCTCCTCGACCGTGAGCCGGTTGAAGTCGGGCGTGGTGAAGTAGCCGAGCACGTTGTCGACGGGCGAGTCGAAGATCGAGGGCGGCGACTTCCACCGCGACGCGATCCACAGCCAGCCCGAGCCGACGAGGAGCGCGGCCAGCGACGCCGCCGCGAGGATGCGGACGGCACGATCACGGTCTGCGCCGAGGCGCATGCCCATTCCTGAGATCACGGGGTTCCTCCCGGCGGCGGGTCGCCGACGTCCTGGGCCATGCGAGCGCTGCCGTCCATGTAGATGCCGTTGCGCTCGCTGCCGGTGCGCGGGTGGCGGTCCTGGCTGTCGGCGAGCAGCGGGTAGCGCGCGCCCTCGCGCTCGTAGAACGCGGTCATCGCGCGGGCCTCGGCGTCGAGGCGCATGCGCTCGAGCTGCTCGGGCGGCGTCGCCGGCCCGGCGGCCATCAGGAGCGTCACCACGTCGACCTGCACGGCGGGCGTGTAGCGGAGCAGCCCGGGCAGGTAGATGTAGCTCGTGCCGGTCGACGTCGAGGACTCGTCCTGGTCGGCCGGGCAGAGCCAGCTGGGAGCGTCCGGCGGCATGAACCCCGAGAGGTACGTCGGCAGCCCGCCGTCGATCCCGGCATCGGTGACGACGGGCAGGAACTCGCACATCGGGATCCGGCCGCCGTTCTGCTCGCGATACGACCCGAGGGCGATGAAGTCCTGCCGGAGGTTCGAGAGGCAGCCGACGTTGCGGCTCTCGCGCTGGATCATCCCGACGCTCGGCACGATGATGCCGGTGAGGATGCCGATCACGGCGATCACCACCAGCAGCTCGACGAGCGTGAATCCGC
This sequence comes from Planctomycetaceae bacterium, assembly GCA_027488415.1. Lineage (GTDB taxonomy): Bacteria > Planctomycetota > Phycisphaerae > Phycisphaerales > SM1A02 > UBA966. Next base: position 8,915 of record JAIYBS010000032.1, read on the forward strand.
GGCGCGGCATACCGGCATTCTAGGCGGGCACGCTCAGGCGGCGAACATGCCTTCCACGAAGGCGTCCGGGTCGAATGGCTGCACGTCGTCCGGGGTCTCCCCCACGCCGACGAGCTTCACGGGTACGTCGAGCGCGTCCCGGATGGCGACGACGATGCCGCCCTTCGCGGTGCCGTCGAGCTTCGCGAGGAAGATCCCCGTCACGTCGCACGCGGCCTTGAAGGCGGTCGCCTGCGCGACCGCGTTCTGCCCGCTCGTCGCGTCGAGCACGAGGAGCGTCTCGTGCGGCGCGCCCGGGATCTTCTTCGCGATCACGTTGCGGATCTTGGTGAGCTGGCGCATCAGGTTGTCCTGCGTGTGCAGGCGCCCGGCGGTGTCGACGAGCAGCACGTCGACGCCGCGCGCGATCGCGGCGTCCGCGGCGTCGAAGGCGACCGCGGCGGGATCGGCGCCCTGCGCGCCCTTCACGATGTCGACGCCGAGGCGTCGCGACCAGGTCTCGAGCTGCGCCACCGCGCCGGCGCGGAACGTGTCGGCGGCGGCGAGCAGCACGGTGCGGCCGTCGTCGCGCAGGCTCTTGGCGATCTTCGCGACGCTGGTCGTCTTGCCGGCACCGTTGATGCCGACCACGAGCACCACCGTCGGCCGCGACGGAGCGGTCGCGATGCCGCGCGCGCCGGAGCCGAGCCGCTCCTTCAGGCGCGCCTTCAGGAACTCGATCGCGTCCTCGCCGCGCGGCACGCGGCCCGAGCGGAACTCCGCGCGCAGGTCCGCCGCGATCTCGCGCGCGGCCTTCACGCCGACGTCCGCGGAGACCAGCGTCCGCTCGACCTCGTCGATCAGCTCCTCGCTGAGGGCGCGCCCGTGCAGGATGCTGCGGAAACCCGCGCCGAGGACCTCGGCGGTCTTCTGGAGCCCCTTGCGGATCGCCTCGACGGCCTTGCGGAAGAACACGTCAGCCCGCCTCCGCGCCGGCGCCCCCGGGGCCGTTCATGACCTTGTCGAGCACGCCGTTCACGAACTTGCCGCTGTCGGCCGTGCCGAACTCCTTCGCGAGCTCGACCGCGTCGCTGACGACCTTGCGCGGCGGCTCGTCGGTCTGGCGGAGCTCGTACCAGCCCAGGCGCAGCAGGTTCCGGTCGACGAGGGGCTGCCGGTGAGGCGGCCACTCGCGCGCGAGGCCGGAGATCTCGCGGTCGGCGTCGTGGCGGAACTCCCATGCCAGCTGCGCCAGCGCGATGCCGCGCTCGATCGCGTCGGTGGACGCGGGGTCGCGCTCGCCG
>JAIYBS010000291.1 GCA_027488415.1 Planctomycetaceae bacterium
CCGCGCGTGGTCGCCGAGATGCGCGCCAACGACGGCGCGACGACGCTCGCGCTGCGGCGCGAGTGCGCGCTCGCGGTGTTCGCGCGCACGGCGGCGTACGACGGCGCGATCGCGCGGTGGATGGGGTCGCACGGGTTCGCGGGCGGCGAGGGCGCAGGCGCGGCGGGCGCGGGCGCATTCCCGGCCGAGGTCTCGATGCGGCTCGAGCTCGCCGACGAGCTCCGCTACGGCGAGAACCCGCACCAGCGCGGCGCGGTGTACGCGGACGCCGGCGCGACGGGGCCGAGCGTGGTGCGCGCGCGGCTGCTGCACGGCAAGCCGCTCAGCTACAACAACCTGCTCGATGCCGGCGCGGCACTCGAGCTGGTGCAGGACCTCGCAGCGCAGCGCGCGCGGGCCGGTGACGGCAGCGCGTGCGCGTGCGCGGTGATCAAGCACACGAACCCGTGCGGCGCGGCCGTGGCGGACGGCGTCCTCGCGAGCTTCGAGCGCGCGTGGGCAGGCGACCCGCTCGCGGCGTTCGGCGGGATCGTCGCGTTCAGCCGCACCGTGGACGCCGCGACGGCCGAGGCGATGGCCGCGGGCGAGCGCTTCCTCGAGGTGGTGATCGCGCCAGGCTACGAGCCCGCGGCGCTCGCCGCGCTGCAGGCGCGCTGGAAGAACGCGCGGCTGCTCGCCGTCGGCGAGCTCGGCGAGCCGGCGGGCGGCCTCACGTGGCGGAGCGTGCCGGGCGGCATGCTCGCCCAGGACCGCGACGTGCACGCGATCGACGCCGCGAAGTTCACGCACGCGGCGGGACCGGCGCCGGACGCGGCGACGCTCCGGGACGCGGGGATGCTCTTCACGGTCGCCAAGCACCTGAAGTCGAACGCCGTGTGCATCGGCGCCGGCGGTCGTCTGTTCGGCGCGGGCGCGGGGCAGATGGACCGGGTGGCGAGCTGCCGCAACGCCGTCGAGAAGGCGCGCGCCGCGATGGCGGCCATGCCTGCGGGCCAGGCGGCGGTGGCGGCGAGCGACGCGTTCTTCCCGTTCGCGGACGGCCCCACCCTGCTCGCCGACGCGGGCGTGCGGTGCATCGTCCACCCGGGCGGCAGCAAGCGCGACCAGGACACGTTCGACCTGTGCAACGCGCGCGGGATCACCTGCCTGCTGACCGGCACGCGCCACTTCCGGCACTGACCGAAAATATGCCGGGGGGCCCCCGGCATATTTTCTCGCGGACCTACAATCCGACCTCCATGAAGCTCGACCACCCGACGCTGCCGGTCCTCAAGGCTGCCTTCCCGGACGCGAAGTTCCTCGCCGCCGAGTTCCGCGGCCAGACGACCGTCATCGTGCCGAAGGAGCGCCTGAAGGACGTCTGCCGCCTCCTGCGCGACGACCCGCAGTGCTCGTACGAGTTCCTGGCCGACGTCACCGCGGTCGACTACCTGAACTATCCCTCGCCGCAGCCGGGCCGCTTTGCGGTCGTGTACTGCCTCGCGAGCCACGCCAAGGACCGCCGCCTCACCCTCAAGGTGTGGCTCGACCCGTCGGTCGACACGAGCGGCACCGAGCCCGACCCGGAGCTGGTCGTCGACACCGTCGCCGACGTGTGGCCGACCGCCGAGTGGCTCGAGCGCGAGGTGTTCGACATGTTCGGCATCCGCTTCCGCGGGCACCCGGACCTGCGCCGCATCCTGATGTGGAAGGACTTCCCGGGGCACCCGCTCCGCAAGGACTATCCGCTGCGCGGCCGCGGCGAGCGCGAGATGCACCGCGTGATGCCCCGCGACGCCTCCTGAGCGGCCGAACCATGCGCGTCCTCGTCCTCGGCGCCGGAATGGTCGGAAGCGTGGCGGCGGCCGACCTGGCCGCGACGCCGGGCTTCGAGGTCACCGTCGCGGACGCCGGCAAGGAGAGCCTCGCGCGCGCCCTGCGCCGCAGCGGCGGACGCGTGCGCACGCTGCAGGCCGACGCGGGATCCGCCAAGAAGGCGGCCGCCCTCGTCGCGCGCACGAAGGCGGAGATCGTCCTCGGCGCGCTGCCGAGCCGCTTCGGCTTCGACGTGATGCGCGGCGTGATCGGCACCGGCCGACCGTACGTCGACATCAGCTTCATGCCCGAGGACTTCCGCGAGCACGACGCCCTCGCGCGCCGCGCCGGGGTGCCCGTGGTCGCCGACTGCGGCGTCGCGCCGGGGATGAGCAACCTGCTCGCCGGCTGGGCCGCGCGCACGCTCGACCGCTGCGACGCGATCGAGATCCTGGTCGGCGGCCTTCCGCGCGAGCGGCACTGGCCGTGGCAGTACAAGGCGCCGTTCAGCCACCACGACGTGATCGAGGAGTACGTCCGCCCCTCGCGCGTGGTCGAGGGCGGCAAGGTCGTCGTGAAGGACGCGCTGAGCGAGCCGGAGCTCGTGACGATCCCGGGCCTCGGCACGCTCGAGGCGTTCTACACCGACGGACTCCGCAGCCTCGCGGACACGCTGAAGGTGCCCACGATGCGCGAGAAGACCATGCGCTGGCCGGGCCACGCGGAGCTGATGCGCACGCTGCGGCACCTCGGCCTGTTCTCGCACGAGCCCGTGCAGGTGGGCGACGCGCGGGTCCGGCCGATCGACCTCACCGCGAAGCTGCTCTTCCCGCACTGGACGTACGAGGAAGGCGAGTCCGACGTGACCGTCATGACCGTGCGCGCGTGGGGCATGCGCGGCGGCCGCGAGGTGCGCCTCGCGTGGACGCTGCACGACGAGCTCGACCCGTCGACCGGCTTCCCGAGCATGAGCCGGACGACGGCGTTCCCCGCGACGAGCGTGCTCCGGCTGATCGCCGCGGGCAGGATCCGCAAGCCCGGCGTCCACGCGCCCGAGATGCTCGCGTCGATGCCCGGCATCGTCGACGCGGTGCTCGCCGACCAGCGCGCCCGCGGCGTGAAGTACGTGCCGTGGATGGAGGAGGGCGCGAAGGCGGCGAAGGGCGCGAAGCCCGCGAAGGCCGCCGCCGCGAAGTCGCCGAAGGCGAAGACCGCGCCGCGCGCGAAGGCGAAGCCCGCGCGCAAGGCCGCCGCACGGACGACGTCCTCCCGCCCCGCCCCGCGCGGCCGGCGCTGACCGTGGAGACGCGGGAACACCTCGGGCTGAAGGAACTCGCCGCCGCGTGGCTGCTCTCGATGGGCTGCCGCGCGGTCGCGCACGAGGTGCCCTGCCCGGTCGCGCGCTTCCGCGTGGATGCCGCGGGCTGGAGCGAGCACGACTGGCGCGAGGGCGTCGATCCGGCGGCGCACGAGTCGGTCTTCCACGCCGAGCGCGCGGGCGCGGCGGTGCGCGCGCCGAAGACGGTGGTCGTCGAGTGCAAGGCCTCGCGCGCGGACTTCCTGCGCGACGACCTGCGCGTCGACGACCTGCTCGCCGAGCGAGACCGGCTGCTCGCGCGCAAGGGCGAGATCGAGCGCGACCTGATCCCCGTGCACGAGCCGCACCTGCGCCGCGGCACCGACGCGCTGTTCGCGGAGGAGTCGAGCTGGGACTTCTCGAAGAGCAGGCTGCTGCCCTACCGCCGCGTGCTCCGGCAGCTGGCGAAGATCGAGGAGCGCCTGCACGGGCAGACGAAGTTCAACCTGATCGCGCGCTGGCGGCTCGCGGACGAGCTGTGGATCCTCGCCGCCACCGGCGTCGTCAAGCCGCGCGAGGTGCCCGCCGGATGGGGGCTCGCCGAATGCTCGCCCGCGGTGCTGCGCCGCGGGGTGGGGCACGCGCTCCGTATGGGAACGCTGCCGCTGCGCGTGATCGTGCCCGCGCCGAGGCACGAGAGCCCGGAGCACCGGCGCGCGCGGATCCTGCGGAACATCGCGGTGGCGCTGACGAAGTCGCGCTTCGCGCCGACCGCGGGCGGCGTCGCGGACGCGGAGGGCGCCGCGGCGGCGGACGACGCCGCGACCGAACCTCTCGACCTCGAACGCCCCGGGCGGGACTCGAACCCTCAACCTGCCGCTTAGAAGGCGGCTGCTCTATCCAGTTGAGCTACCGGGGCACTGCTGGAGATTTCAGTGTAGTGCGATGAAATTCCGCCTCCTTCCGCGGGCACTTCCGCAGGCATGCGTAGGTTGCCGCCAGCCCCTTGGGGCAAGGCCGACCGCGCAAGGACGGCCGGAAAGGAAGCGGGACATGGCAACGGCATTCCTGATTGCGGCATGCGTGGCGGCGGGAGGCGACCTCGGGGTGAACCCGTGCGGCAACTCGGCGGCGGACGAGTGCGAGACGCACTTCGAGCGCCTGTGCACGGAGGACGGCAACGTGACCGCGTGCGACTGCCACTGCGACCCGGACGGCTGGTGGAGCCGTCGGACGGAGTCGTTGATCCGATCGCCGGCGCAGCCCGCGGACAGCGGCGCGCAGGTGGTGAGCACGAACCTCACGCGCTGGAACTGGCGGACCTACGCAATGGCCGCGCCGGGGCACGCCGAGGCGTCGATGGACCTCGCGGGCCACAGCACGTTCTGGCACAGCGGATCGATGACCCGATCGATCTCGGCGCGCCAGGCGACCATCGAGCGCGAGATGTGGGCCGGCGAGGGCACGCCCTGCCCGCGGCTCGTGCAGATCGCAGCCACGGGCGGCGGGCTCATGGAGCTGTCGCTGACCTGCACGGCGACGCTCGGCTGCGCGGCGAGCGGATCGGTGACCATCGGGGGCTCGTGCAGCTCGCTCGGCCGTGCGAACGCGAGCATCGAGGGAAAGACGGTGCACGGAACCGTCGGGTACCGCTCGTACTCGCGAAGGGTGATCGCGACCGGCAAGCTCGGTACGTCGATCGACGACGACGGCATCGGCATCGACGGCAAGATCTCGAGCGAGGACGAGTGGAAGATCGAGGGCGACGGCAGCGTCTCCGGGACGGCGGCGTACATCGTCATGCCGGACCGGACCTACTGCGCGTTCACCAACAAGTCGATCGTCATGCGCTCGACGGGCACGGTCGCGCTGACCGCGGGCGGGAGCGTCGACGACAACGGCGCGATCAGCATCTCGGCCGTGGGGCTGGTGGCGCTGTCGGTGCACTGAACGAACGGCACGGAACCCAACGAAGGAGCAACCCATGCAACGGGACACGAAGCGCCGCCTGCAGGCGGCGACGGCGATGGCATGCTGCCTCTCGGCAGCCCTGGCGGGCGGATGGACGGGAACGGGGAACGCGACGGACGCGCCGGCAGCCGCGGGTGCTGCCGCGGAACCGCCGCAGGACGCGGTCGACCGCCTGCGGGCGGAGGTGGAGCGCCAGGCAGCGGGCCTCCGCGAGGAGCTCGACCGGGCCGAGCGCGAGCAGGACTGGGGCGAGCTGGTCCGCCGCAAGCTGGTCACGGACGCGATCCTCGCGCCGCTGCACCTCGTGCGCGACGCGATGCGCGCCGCCCACGGGCCGGATCCCGGCGCGCCGGTCGACCTGCTGCGCTCGCTGCGGATCGAGTGGCGTGCGGGGCCCGTCGCGGAACGATGGTGCGACGCGGCTGCGGCGGCTTCGGCAAGGGACTGGGTGCGGGCATGGACGCCCGCACCCGGCGACTCGCGCGCCTATCGCGTGCGGGTGGCGGCCGAGCACTGGACGGGCGATGACGCGCCGCCCCTTGCCGAGTGGGAGATCACCGCGCAGTGGGCGGATGGCGCGCCGGCGATCGAGGCCCGGTGCACGAGCATGCTTCCGGTCTCGGACTCCCGGCGGATCGCCTTCCCCCTGCCGGCCGACGGATTCACCATCCGTTGGGGCGAGCACGGCGCCTCGTACGTCGACCCGGCGGGGCGCACGCACGACGAGCGTTGGCCGGCGGCTCCGATCTTCAACAACCCGCCGGATTCGTACGCGGCGTTCGACGGGCTGCGGCTCGCGCGGTCGCCGGACGACGCGGTTGCATCGGGCACGGCAGCCCCTGCTGGCGAAGCCGCGCGGGCCGTCGCCCCTGGACAAACGGGCGAGCTCGGGCGCGATGCGGACAACGCGAGATGGGACCGCTCCGTTGCGCGACCGGATGGCTCCGTCGTCCGCCGCGAGCGATGGCTTCGGGTCGATGGCCGGGTCGTCGGCATCGAGTCCGAGCAAGACGCGCGGCGAGTCGTGCATCACGCGCCCCAGGGCGTCGAACTGGTGACGGAGGTCGATGGCTCCGAGACATCGCGGGCACCGCATCGATCGAGCACCGAGGTCGCGATGCCCGCGATGCGATGGACGCTCGACGCGGACGCGCCCGGACGTGCGCCGACGCGATGGACGCTCTGGGTGGACGGGCGTCGATTCGCGTCGGCGGAGTTCGAGACGCTTCCGTCGGTCGGGAACGAATCCGCCGTTGCGAGCGAAACGCCGGATCGTTCGCTCGCCGCAGGCGCGACATCGGCGCGGCAGCTCGTCGAGCGGGCGATCTCCACGCACTCGCTGCCGTTGGTGCAGGACGCGATGCTCGCCATCGATCGCCTGTACGCCGAGCACTCGCTCCCGCAGGCGCAGCGCGATGCGGAGCGCCGACTGCTCGCGGAGCGCGTGTCAGCGGCCGGCATGGGTGAGCTTCCGGCCCCCGCGGATGGCCCGCCGGACGCGGATTCCACGCGGGAACTGCCGCCGCCGGATCCGCGGACCGGCGAATCCATGCGCGTCGCGTGGGACGTGTGCGCGAACGAGGCGATCGGCTGCCTCGCCGATGCGCTCCGGAAACGCGATCTCGGCGAGGACCGGTCCGCAGCGCCGATGCGCCGAGAGCTCCGAGCACGCCTCGACGCGGTCCGCGCGATGCTCGGCACCGACCGGGCGCCGCACCTCGACGCCGCGCTTGCCGCGCCGCCGCCGGATGCCGTCGCGATCCGCCGCCGGATGAAGTCGACCGTCGAGGCCGCGGCCGCACGCGAGTCACGGCGCTCCGAGGTGGTCCGCGAACTTCTCGGGGACGAGCTCGGCGACGCGCGCCGCACGACGGCGGAACGCCGCACCGTCGATGCGATCGTCCATGCCGCGACCAACGAGTACCTGCGGTGGATCTCGACGCCGCCCGGGTGAGGCGACGGAACGACGCGTCGGGGACGCAGAGGGCGCCGGCACCAGATCGGAACGACCAACACGCGGAACATGGCAACGGCCGGATGGCTCGCATGATGCGCCCGCCATCCGGCCCAGTGCCAACCCGCCGCCCTTCTCGTGACGGCGGGGTCCCACGGCCTCCGCAGAGCGGGAGGCTCCTCAGGCGTGGCCGAAGCCGTGCCTGCGGAAAGACAGTCGGATCCCCGGTGCCGATGCGCAAGGCGCATTGGCACGGATCACGGCGCGCAACGACCGAGAAACGAACGCCCGTTCCGACTGTTCCGTCGACCGCCAGGCCGCGGATCCGGCCGACCGGCACGGATTCAGGCGAACCGCCCGCGCACCGTCGGCACCGCCGTGGCGCAGCGACCGGTCACCGCACCGCGCGCAGCAGCGTCACCCGGCCGATCGGCACCCACTCGGCGACCAGGATGTCGCCGTTGGCGAGCCAGATCGCGTCGTGCGGGTGGACGAACTTTCCCGGGATGAACTGCTCGCGCGGGGCACCGCGCAGGTTGCTCGGGTGACCGTCGCAGAGCTGCGTCACCGGCTTGTTGTCCTTGTCGAGGATGGTGACCACGCTCTCGAGGTCGGGCACGAGCAGCAGGTCGCCGCGGACCTTCATGTCGCAGGGCATGCGCATGCCTTCGGTGACGAATCCGAGGTGCTTGCCGTCGAGCGACAGGTACTGGATCCGGCGATTGCCGCGGTCGGCGACGCAAAGCGCGGGCTCCTTGGTGAACGGATTGCCGCGCGCGTCGACGGTCATGCCGTGCGGGCAGGAGACCTGGCCGGGGTCCTTGCCCGGGCGCGCGACGATCGCCTTCCACGCGCCGTCCTTCGTGAACGCGTGGATGTAGCTCGCACCGTAGCCGTCGCCGACGAAGACGGTGCCGCCCGGGCCGAACGCCACGTTCGTCGGGCACCACTGGTCCGCGGACTTGTACGCGCCGCTCTCCATCGGGCAGCCCGCCTCCCAGACCACCGTGCCGTCGAGGCGAGTCTTGACGACCTTGCGGCGGCCCGTGTCGCAGTGGTAGAGGAAGTCGGTGCCGTCCTCGTTGCGGAGGTCGAGCCCGTGCGCGCCGCCCGCGAACTCCGGACCGAAGCTGCGGAGGAACGCGCCGTCCTTCGAATAGACGTAGACCGCGTCCTTGCGCGCGCTGCCAGCGCCGACGGTGTGCGCGACGTAGATGTTGCCCTGCGCATCCTGCGCCACGCCGTGCGTGTCCCCGAACGCGCCGTCGGCGGGCGGGACGAGCCAGTCGTGGAGCACCTCGAAGCGGGTGCTGCCCGAGCCCACGATCATCGGTGAGGGCTTCGCGGGCGGTGCGCCGACTGGCGGCGTGGCGGCGCCGGCCTGCGCGAGCGCGCGGCGCGCAAGGGTGCCGGAGGCGATGCCCGCGATGCCGAGCCCGGCGGCGGAGGCGAGGAAGGAACGGCGGGAGCTTGCGTCGTGGGTGGTCATTGCGTTGCTCGGTTTCTGAATGCTGTTGCGATGCTGGGCTCGATGATCGTTGCCGGTGTCGTTCACCGCATCACGGCGTGACGGGCGGACCCTCGGCGCCGGAGGTCCCGGGCACCGCGCTGCCGACGACGACCTCGACTCCCGGATGGCTCGCGCGGAATCGGTCGATGCCGGCCGCGGTGACGGCGGTGTCGAAGACGTACACGCGCTTCAGGTTCGGGAGCTTCGAGAGGACGGCGAAGACGCCGTCGCTCGCGCCGCTTCCGACGAGGTTCACGGTCTCGGCGTCGAGCGTGCGCGAGAGCAGCGCGGTGATGCCGATGTCGGTGAGCTTCGTGTTGTCGACGCGCACGGTGCGCACCATCGGCATCGACGGGACGGACATCATCGCAGCGTCGCTCACGCTCGATCGGGCGAGCGAGAGCTCCTCGATGCGCCCGGCGATCGGGTAGATCGCCGAGAGGTCGTCGTCGCCGACCTCCTTTCCGCCCGGCATGCTCACGACGAACGTCGACGCGCCCGCGCTGACGGGCACTGCGTTGATTCCCTTCGAGCGGAGCGACGCGGCGTCGGAGATCTCGCCTGCCGAGAGCGGCTCGAGGCCGGGCACCGCGCGGGAACCGCCCGCGACCTGCGCGCCTCCCTCGCGGGAACCCGAAGCGGGCGCCTTCGCGGAAGCCTCTCCCGTGGCAGGCTGCTCGGGCATCACGACGCCGTCCTCGATCCACTTGCGGAGGATGTCGAGCTCGGAGGCCTTCAGCCGGTCGCCCTCGGGGGGCATCGACTCGTCGTCCTCCTCGGGCAGCAGGCAGCGCTCGATCAGCAGGCTGTGCGCGGGGTCGCCGGGCTGGGCGATCCAGGCGCCGTCCTCGTTCTTCGAGACGAGCGACTTGCGGACGTCCATGCGCAGCCCACCCTTGCGCTTGCCGTTGCCGTGGCACTCGTAGCAGCGCGAATCGAGGAGCGGCAGCACCTTCGTGGCGTAGAAGGTCATGCGGTCGTCGGCGGCATCGGTCATGGCGACGGACGCGGTACCAGGCGCGCGGTCACCGGCGCCCGAGCCGGCGCCCGCCCCCTTCGCGCCGCTGCCCTCGTCCTCGCGGGCCGCGGCCGCCTCCTTGAAGGGCTCGAGCACGTAGTCCTCGCCCCAGACCATGTTGCCGCCGAGGTGGCCGACCCACGCGAGCAGCAGGGTGCAGGCAAGGAGCGACCCCCGCAGCACCGGCGTCACCTGCGCGGCGTCGTCCTTGCCCGGCCGGGTGGCGCGGGAAGCCATCCAGGCGAGCCCGAGCAGCGCGACCGTCGTCAGGATGCCGAGCCAGCGATGCCAGAAGAGGTCGTCGCCGCCGCCGTGCTCCTCCGCGAACGCGAGGCCGGTGACCGTGGCGGCGACCGAGCCGAGCGCACCGAGCCAGAGGGCCACCGGCGTGAACGGCGACGCCGTGTTGCGCCGCTGCAGCACGCGGAGCGACTCGACGATGAAGGCGCCGAGGACGAGCCCGATCGGCAGGTGCACCGCCAGCGGGTGCGTGCGGCCGAACGCCTCGATGGCGGGCGGGAGACCTTCGGCAAGCAGGAACGCGGATGCCATGCACGGAGCCTACCGCTGAGGCGGTACGGTGATGCAGGTGGGACTGCCCCGAACCATCCTCCATGCGGACCTCGACGCGTTCTTCGCGTCCGTGGAGCAGCTCGACGACCCGTCCCTGCGCGGCCGGCCGGTGCTCGTCGGCGGAACGTCGGGCCGGGGCGTCGTTGCCGCGGCGAGCTACGAGTCGCGGGCGTTCGGCTGCCGGAGCGCCATGCCCATGGTGCGCGCGCTGCAGCTCTGCCCGCACGCGGTGGTGGTCAAGCCGCGCTTCGGCCGCTACTCGGAGCTCAGCGGCCGCTTCATGGAGATCCTCGGCCGCTGCTCGCCGCTCGTCGAGCCGCTCAGCGTGGACGAGGCGTTCGTCGACGTGACCGGCAGCCGACTGCTGCACGGCGACGGGCCGACCATCGCCGCCACGGTGCGCGACGCCACGCGGCGCGAGCTCGGCCTGACCGTCAGCGTCGGCGTCGGGCCGAACAAGTTCGTCGCGAAGCTCGCGAGCGACATGCGCAAGCCGGACGGGCTGACCGTCGCGCCGAGCGACCCAGCCGCGCTCGCGGACTGGCTCGCGCCGCTTGCCATCGAGCGGATGTGGGGCATCGGGCCGAAGACCGCGCCGCGGTTCCACGCCGCCGGCGTGCGGACCTTCGGGGACCTGCAGCGCATGCCGGCGGAGGAGGCGGTCGCGCGGCTCGGTGATCACGCGGCCGCGATGCGCGAGCGCGCGCTCGGCCGCGACGAGCGCGAGGTCGAGACCGAGCACGAGCGCAAGGGCGTCGGCCACGAGACCACGTTCCACGAGGACGTCGCCGACCCGGAGTCGGTGCTCGACGCGCTGCACGCGCTCGCGGAGAGCGCGTGCCGGCGGCTGCGCGCGTCGGGAGGCACCACGCGGCGCATCACCGTCAAGATCCGCTTCGGCGACTTCGAGACGATCACGCGCAGCTGCACGCTCGAGTCCGAGACGGACGGTACGCTCGCGATCCTCGGTGCGGCGAAGGGGCTCTTCAGGCGCTGGGCGGAGCGGGAGTTCGTACCCGTGCGGCTCGTCGGCATCCGGCTCGAGCGCACCGCGCCGTCGGACGCGCCGCCCGCGTCGCTCTTCGCGGACCCGCGCGAGGAGCGCGAGCGAGCGATCGACCGCGTGGCCGACGCGATCAGCGGGAAGTTCGGCGCGGGCGCGATCGCGCGCGGCGGTCAGCGCCGCGCGGGCGGCCAGCAGAGCGCGCCCCATTCGTCCGAGTAGCCGTGGTTGATCACCACCTGGATCGACGCGAGCGCGATCGCGTCGAGCGTCATCGCGGTGCGCTTGAGGACGGTGCGGTTCTCTCGGCTCCCGTAGGTGGCGCCGCCCTGCGCGAGCTGCGCGTGGACGAGCGCGCAGCGCTCGAGGAGCGCGGAGAGCAGGCGGTCCCAGCGGCGGCGCGCGAGGAGGTCCTTCCCGTCGACCGCGTCGAAGTGGCGCGCGAGGTACCGGTCCGCGAACATGCTCGCCACCAGCGCGCGGTCGCGCTCGAGCGTCGCGGCGACGATCCCGTCCTGGTCGGTGGCCAGCAGCTGCTTCACGAACGCGGCGAGCGCGGCACGCTCCGCGACCGGCTGCCCGCGCGCGTCATCCCAGCGCGAGAAGAGCGCGGCGAGTCCCGCCCACTGCGCGAGCACGCGGTCGTCGAGCTCCGCCTCGCGGCACGCGGCGGCGCGCTCGAGCCAGGTGAACGCTCGGTGGATGCGGATGCGGTTGTCCTCGTAGAGGTGCGCGTTGGCGTAGGAGTCGCGGCGCGGCTTCCAGAGGCTGCGGAGCGTGGCGAGGTCGAGCGGTGCTGCGAGGATCGCGGTGCGCATGGCACGGCAGAGGGTAGCCGCCCTTCCCCTCGCGGCCATGCCGGCCGTCGGCGGTGCCCAGCTCCGTTCGCCCTCGTCAGCCCCTGACCGCGGGCGCGTCGTCCCACGGCTCGACGTGCGCCGTGGCGTTGCCCGCGTCGCCGTCGCCGCAGCCGAGGGCGACCTCGATCTCGTGCTCGATCGCGGAGGCGACCTCGTGGGCCGAGCGCACGTCCAGCGCGCCGTCGACCTGGATGTGGAACTCCACCCAGTGGTGCCGGCCGATGTGGCGCGTGCGGAGCTTGTGCCAGCCGCGGATGAGGGGCGCCCGCGCGCCGGCGAGACCCTGAACGTGCCCGTCGAGGATCGCGCGGACGGTCTCGTAGTCGCCGGCGTCCTGCTCGTCGACCAGCTCGCCGAGGGAGCGGCGGACCATCCGGACGCCGAGGCCGACGAGCACGCAGGCCATCACGATCGCCACCAGCGGGTCGATCCAGCCGATCCCGGTCGCGCGCACCGCGAGGAGCGCACCGATCGCCGCGAGGCTCGTCAGCGCGTCGGAGAGGAGGTGCCGGCCGTCGCCCTGCAGCGCGCCGGAGCCGGTGCGGCGCCCGAGCGAGAGGAGCCACCAGCCGAGGCCGCCGTTCGCGACCGCGGTCGCGCCGATCAGCGCAAGGCCCCAGTCGATCCGCTGCAGCTCGAGGTCGCCGGAGAGCATCCGGTGCAGCGACTCCCACACGATGCTCGCGCCGGCGGCGCCGATCAGCGCGCCCTCGACGCTCATGCTCACGAACTCGAAGCGGCCGTGCCCGTAGGGATGCGTGCGGTCCGCCGGCCGGTGCGACTGCGCGATCGCCCAGAGGGCAAAGCCGCTCGCCACGACGTTCACGATCGACTCGACGGCGTCGCTGTAGACCGCGGACGACCCCGTCATCCGCCACGCGACGAACTTCACCGCCATCAGCGCGATTCCGGCGACTACCGCGAACGCCGCGGCGCGGCGCTCGACGCGGAAGACCTCGTCGCGGTCAGTTGCCATCGGCAGCGGGGGCGGGGGCCGGTGCGCCGCCCGCTGCCGGCTCGTCCGGGGCACCGGCGGGGCCGGCACTCTCGATGAACACGTCGAGCAGCTGGCCGGGCGCGACCGGGACGTCCTCCTGTTCGAAGCGGTAGATCACCTGCAGGACGCGCGTGTCGATGCGCTCGGCGTTCTCGCCCGAGAGCGTGCGCTTCGGGAGGACGAGCGGCACGCGCCGCACGAAGGTCAGCGGGAAGCTCGCCTGGCGGCCGCCGCGGAGCGACGCCACGGCCTTGCCCTGCTCGCTGAAGCGCCACGCGTCGAGCTCGTCGATGTCGACGCGCACGTGGAGGGGCGTGAGGTCGCCGAGGGTCATCTGCGTCTTCGCGCCGGGGCCGGCCGCGGCGTACTGGCCGGGACGGGCGTCGATGCGCAGCACGTGCGCGTCGATCGGGGCGCGCGCGATGCAGCGGTCGAGCTCGGTGTCGAGCATCGTGACCTCGGCCTTCGCGGCGCCGACATCGGCCTCGATGACCTTCAGGTCCTCGGGATAGGTGCCCCTGCGGACGAACTCGAGGTTGGCCTCGGCCTCGGCGAGCCGCGCGCGCGCGCTGGCGACTTCGAACTCGCGGGTCGGCAGCTCGTTCCGGCTCATGGCCCCGGCCTCGCCGATCGCGCGGAGGCGGTCGAGCCGGCCCTGCGCGTCGGTCACCGCGGCGCGCACCTGGTCGACGCGGGCCTGCGCCTGCGCGAGGGTCTCGACCTTCGGCAGCGAGCGCGCCTGCGCGTACCGGGCCTCGGCAGCCGCCAAGCGCGCGTGCGCGCCGCCGAGCTGCGCGCGGAGCGCGCGACGGTCGATCACGAAGAGCGGCTCGCCCTTGGCGACGCGCTGCCCCTCCTGGACGACGACCTCCTCGATCAGGCCGCTCACCGGCGCGCCGAGCTCGATGAGCTCCGACGAAGGCTCGACGATGCCCGAGCCGCTGACGCGATCGCCGTAGGGCGACGCGACGGGCGGCACGGTCGGCGGCGGCGCGGGCAGCGGCTTGTTCTGCTTCGCGACGGTGACCGCCGCGGCGACGATGCCGGCGACGGCGAGAGCGGGGAGCGCGACGAACTTCCTGTTCATGGGGTGGCCTGCGGCTGTTGGAGGAGGGTAGCTCAGGCGCGGGGCGCCGTATCGCCGAGCTTGGCGGCGTTCTCCGCGAGCGCCTCGGCGGGAGTGCTGACGTGGGTGACCTTGCCGTCGTCGAGGTGGGCGATCCGGTCGGCGAAGTGGTAGATGCGCTCGTCGTGCGTGACGACGATCACCACGCGGTCCGGCGAGCTCGCCATCTGCCGGATCAGCGCCATGACCTTCTGGCCGGTGGCGCCGTCGAGGGCGCTCGTCGGCTCGTCGCACACCAGGAGGCGCGGGTTCGACACGAGCGCCCGCGCGATCGCCACGCGCTGCTGCTGGCCGCCGGAGAGCTTCGTGGGCCGCGACTGCTCGCGTCCCTTTAGCCCGACCTCGGCGAGGAGGGCGGGCGAGCGGGCGACGCACGG
>JAIYBS010000283.1 GCA_027488415.1 Planctomycetaceae bacterium
AGCTCGGCTGCTACGGGCAGACGAAGATCCGGACGCCGCGCATCGACACGCTCGCCGCCGAGGGCGTGCGGCTCACGAGCTTCGACTCGGCCGCGACGGTCTGCGCGCCGAGCCGCGCGATGCTGCTCACCGGCCTCCACGCCGGCCACGCGCCCATCCGCGACAACCGCGAGGTCGGCGCCGAGGGCCAGCACCCGATCGGCCCGGACGCGCGGACGCTTGTGCGCGACCTGAAGCTTCGCGGGTACGCCACGGGCCTCTTCGGCAAGTGGGGGCTCGGCGGCCCCGGCACCGGAAGCGAGCCGCTCGACTGCGGCTTCGACGAGTTCGTGGGCTTCCTCTGCCAGCGCAAGGCGCACGACCACTACCCGGAGTCGATCTGGAACGGACGCACGCGCATGCCGCTCGAGGGAAACCCGCCGGAGTCGAACGGCGGGACGACCTACGCGCACGACCCGATCCGCGATGCCGCGACCGCGTTTGTGCGGGCGCACGCGGATGCGCCGTTCCTGCTCGTCTTCGCGTCGCCGCTGCCGCACCTCGCGCTGCAGGTGCCGGAGGCCGATCTTGCCGAGTACGCCGGCGCCTTTCCAGAGGTCCCCTACCAGGGCGGCAAGGGGTACCGGCCGCATCCAACCCCGCGCGCGGCGTATGCGGCGATGATCACGCGCCTCGACCGCGACGTGGGTGCCATCGTGGACGCGGTGCAGGCCGCGGGGATCGCGGGCGACACGATCGTGCTCGTCACCGCCGACAACGGCGCGACGCACGACGTGGGCGGCGTCGACACGGGCTTCTTCGAGTCGACCGGCGGACTGCGCGGCCGCAAGGGCAGCCACTTCGAGGGCGGTCTCCGCGTGCCGTTCGTCGCGTGGGCGCCCGGCCGCATCGCGCCCGGGCGCGTGCTCGACCAGCCGGCGTGGTCGGTGGACCTGCGCGCGACGATCGACGCGTGGTGCGCCGCGGGCACGCCGCCGACCGACGGACGCGACCTCGCCGCGTGGCTCGCAGGCAGCGCGGATTCGCCGCCGCGCGCGATGGACGGCTACTGGGAATCCGCCGGCTACGGGGGCCAGCAGGCCGTCGCGTGGACCGACGGCACGCATCGCTGGAAGGCGATCCGCCAGGGACTCAACAAGCTCGGCAAGGACGCGCCGGTCGCGCTCTTTGACCTGTCGGCCGACCCGCGCGAGGAGCGCGACGTCGCGGCCGCGAATCCGGCGGTGGTCGCGGAGGCGAGGCGGCGCATGCGTGCGAGCCATGCGCCGAACGACGCGTTCCCGCTGAAGGGCGCGATGCCGGCGCAGTAGGCTGATCGTATGGAATGGACCACCCGGCCGTGCCTGCACGGCGACTTCTGCTGGCACGAGGTGAACACGCGCGACCCCGAGGGCACCGTCGGCTTCTACGGCAAGCTGCTCGGCGCGAGCGCCACCATGATGCCCATGCCGCACGGCAACTACACGATGCTCGAGGTCGACGGACACACCGTGCTCGGCGTGATGCCGCTCGAGGGCCTCGCGCCGGATTTCGTGCCGACCCACTGGATCGGATACGTGGCGGTCGATGACGTCGACGCCGCCACCGAGCGTGCCAAGCAGCTCGGCGCGAAGGCGCTCGTCGACTCGATGGACATCCCGATCGGCCGCTGGAGCCTGATCGAGCACGCGGCCGGCGGCATCGCCGCGCTGTTCCAGGCGGCCCCCGGGAAGACCGACGGCACCAACAGCTTCGGCCCCGGCGCGATCGTCTGGAACCAGCTGGTGACACCGGACGTCGAGGGCGCGGTCGCGTTCTGGAGCGGGCTCCTCGGGTGGGAGGCGATGCCGGCGCCGGACGGCGGCGCGGACGGATCGCGGCGCATGACCGCGCACGGGCGACCGGTCGCCGGCATCATGCCGAGCGCCACGAAGGATGACCATCCGGGCTGGCTCGCGTTCATCGCGGTCCGCGATCTCGCCGACTCGCTCCGGCGCGCGATCGCGCTCGGCGCGACGCAGCGCACCGAGCCGCTCCCCGTCGCCGGTCTCGGCACCGTCGTGGTGCTCGCCGACCCGCACGGAGCGCTCTTCGCCATCGGTGAATCGGCCATCGGCGA
The DNA here is from genome assembly GCA_027488415.1 of Planctomycetaceae bacterium. GTDB lineage: Bacteria > Planctomycetota > Phycisphaerae > Phycisphaerales > SM1A02 > UBA966. The sequence goes on from JAIYBS010000283.1 coordinate 2,099, forward strand.
GCCGGCGTCGCGCTGAGCACGACGCCGGCCCCGCCGCCGCGGCATACCGATGCACGGTCAGCCGTCGTGCGGCCGCGCGCCGAGCGACTGCCCGACCGCGTCGAGCAGCACCTGGTCGCGGTCGCCGGTGATCTCCCAGATCATCGCGCCGCCGAACCCGCGTTCGCGCGCCCACTGCATCTTCAGGCCGATCGACTCGGCGTCGTCGTAGCCGACCCAGTGCCCGCCGTGCGCGGTGGGGCTGTAGACGAACGGCGTCTTCGTCACCGGATCCCAGCGGCGCACGTAGCCGCTGCCCGGCGCGAGGAAATCGCGGTCGATCTGCGTGAAGTCGTTCACGCCGGTGGCGCCGCTCGACCAGTCGTCCCAGGTGCCCGGCGGCACGCCGGTACCGGGCTGGTGGAGCCCGTCGTTCGCGGCGCCGACGCCCCGCCACCCGCGGCCGTAGAACGGCAGGCCGATGACCAGCTTCGAGGCCGGCACGCCCGCGGACACGTACTGCTCCATCGCGAAGCGCGTGTTGTACTTCGAGCGCAGCTCCGGGTTCGGCGTCGG
>JAIYBS010000170.1 GCA_027488415.1 Planctomycetaceae bacterium
CGTCTTCGAGTTCGCCGACAAGGGCACGCTGTTCCTCGACGAGATCGGCGACATGCCGATGACCATGCAGCCCAAGCTGCTGCGGGTCCTCGAGACGGGCGACGTGGTGCGCCTCGGCGCCAACGAGCAGCGCAGGACCGACGTGCGGTTCGTGAGCGCCACCAACCGCGACCTCGGACAGATGGTCAAGGACGGTCGATTCCGCGAGGACCTGTACTACCGAATCCGCGGCGCGGAGATCGTGATCCCGCCGCTGCGCGAGCGCCGAGAGGACATCCCGCTCCTCGTGAGCCACGCGGTCGGGAAGTACGCCGCCGACATGGGGCGCGCGCGGCCCGAGGTGCCGCAGCCGGTCATGATGCGGCTCGTCGGCTACGACTGGCCCGGCAACGTGCGCGAGCTCTTCAACGCGGTCCACCGGATGGTGGTCACGGCGCAGGGCCCGGAGCTCTCGCTCCGCGACGTGCCCGCCGAGGTCCGCTCGACGGACGACGCCGCGGACGCGCAGGGCGGCGTCGGCTCGCTCGCGGGCGTCGGGCTCGACAAGCTCGAGAAGGAGGCGATCCGCCAGACCCTGGCGATGACCGCCGGCAACCGCGAGCAGGCCGCGCAGCTCCTCGGGATCGGCGAGCGCACGCTCTACCGCAAGCTGAAGGAGTACGGCCTGCGCTGACGCGCGGCCCGCGACGATGGACGCAGCCCACGAACATCCGCCGGCCGCGGACGCTCCCGGCGCGGAGCTCCGGCTCACGGGCATCCCGTGGACGCTCTGGCGGCACGTCGCGTGGGAGCTCCTCCGCGTCTTCTTCGTGACCACCTCGGTGATCGTGACCGTGATCGCCTTCGGCGCCGCCGCGAAGCCGCTCGCGGACAACTCGATCGGCGCGGACACCGTCCTCAAGTACGTGACGCTCGCGATGGTGCCGATGCTGCAGTTCGCGATGCCCTTCGCCGCGGGGTTCGCGGCGACGCTCGTGATGCACCGCTTCGCGACCGACAACGAGGTCGTCGCGATGAGCGCCTGCGGGATGAGCCACCGCCGCATCCTCGCGCCGGTGGCCGTGCTCGGCGGCGGGCTGACGGCGGTCATGTTCGTCCTCGTCGCGTTCGTGGTGCCGCTCTTCTGGACGAGCATGAAGGAGCTCGCCACCGCCGACGCGACGCAGATGCTGGTGGCCTCCGTCAACCGGGGCGAGGCGCTGTCCACCGACCGGATGATGATCTACGCCGACAGCGCGCGCGAGGTCGAGCCGCCCGCGGGCTCGGGGATCCGTCGCAGGCTGCTCCTCTCGGGCGTCGCCGCCATCGAGCTGCAGAAGCCCGGCACGAGCGCGATCGCGACGGAGTTCACCGCCGAGGACGCGGCCGTCGACATCCACGTGACCTCGCGCGGCACCGTCGCGAAGGTCGCGCTCATGAACGCGACCGTCGTGCGGCCCGGCGAGGGCGCGATCGTGAACGTGCCGGTGGCCGAGCCGGAGGCCGCGAGCATCTACAGCGGGTTCGAGCGCAGTCCCAAGCACCTGACGATCCCGGAGATCCTCGATCTCCGCCGGGACGTCGACCGCTCGCAGTCGGTGAACAACGCCAAGCGGCCGGTGGCGGCCGCGCTCGGCGAGCTCGAGCTCTGGCGCTGCGTGGAGCGCACCGCGCCCGGCGCGCCGCTCGAGTTCCGCGAGGCGGGCACGGCGCGGAGCGTGCGCATCGAGGGCGCGGAGGTCGCCGCGGGCCAGCTGCGCCCGGCCAGGGGCCGCGATTCCTTCTTCCTCGAGGAGCGCGTCGACGGACGCCCGGTGCGAAGCGCGAAGGGCACGGCGGGCACCCTGCGCGCGGTGAGCGAGGCCGGCTTCGAGCCCCGTTTCGCCCTCACCGTGGCGGGCGTCTCCGGCGCGAAGGACCTCGTGTCCGGCCTGCCCGGGCGCTGGTCGCCGCGCATCGACGACCTGCTGCCGCCGGGCTGCGAGCCGCGCGACTGGATGGCGGCACCGAGCGCCGAGGTGCTCGCCGCCGCCGCCGGGTACCCCGCGAAGGACGGCATCGGCCCCTTCGCCGCGACCGCGAAGTCGCTCGAACGGCCGCGCCGCGAGCTCGACCTGCAGCGGCGCGACGTGCTGTGGGAGAGCGACTCGCACATCGCCAACCGGTTCGCGCAGTCGGTGAGCATCGCGCTGGTGCTGCTCCTCGGCGCGAGCCTGGCGGTCGCGATGCGGCAGGCGATGCCGCTTACGGTGTACATCCTCGCGTTCCTGCCCGCGGTCGCGAACATCTTCATGGTCAGCGGCGGGCAGCTGATGATGTCGGACGGCCTGCTCGTCGCCGGCTCGATCGTCATGTGGGGCGGCAACGCCGTCCTGCTCGCCGCGCTCGCCCTCACGTGGAGGCGGCTCGCGCGCAACTGACGCGCACCGGACGCCATGCGGATCCTCGACCGGACCATCGTCTCGCGCTTCCTCTGGAACTTCTTCGTCCTGTTCGCGCTGCTCTTCGTCTTCGCGGCGTCGATCGACGTGATCCTCCAGATGGAGAAGTACCTGCGCGCCGCGGGCGCGAACGTCGAGTTCGGCCGCTATCCGAACAAGGCGGTCGCCTTCGTCGGCGTGATCGTCGAGTTCCACGGGCCCCGCGTCTTCCAGTTCTTCCAGTTCATGGTCGGGCTGCTCGCCGTCGGCGCGATGGGGTTCACCTTCGCCCAGATGCACCGCACCCGCGAGCTGGTGGCGATCATGGCCGCCGGCGTCCCGCTGCGCCGCTGCGTGTGGGCGGTGCTGGGTGCCGCGCTCGCGCTGAACGCGGTGGCGGTCGTCAACCAGGAGCTCGTGCTGCCGCGGTTCGCGGACACGCTGATGCTCGACCACGTCGACCTGAGCCGCGCCGACCGCGCGGCGTTCCCGGTGACGCTCACCCGCGACTCCTCGGGCAACCTGATGTACGCCTCGAGCTTCGACCCCGAGACGGGCCGCATCACGGGCTTCCTCGGACTCGAGCGCGACGAGCAGGGCTCGCTGGTGCGCCGGACCACCGCGCCGACCGCCGCGTGGGACGAGGAGCGCAGCGCGTGGGTGCTCGAGAAGGGCACCGCGGTCACCCGCGATCCGTCCGTGCGCGACGGCGCCACGCAGAGCCCGACGCCGCAGCCCGCCGCCGAGTGGAGGACGGACCTCAGCCCGAAGGCGATCGCGGCCAGGCACTACCGGCTCTTCGCGCAGATGCTCTCGAGCGCGGACCTCGCGAAGATCGCCGCCGCCGGCGCCATCGAGCGCTCGCAGGTCGACCGCATGCAGCTCGGGCGCGGCGGCTCCGTGCTCGTGAACCTGCTCGTGCTGGCGATCGCCGTGCCGTTCTTCCTGCAGCGCGGTCCGGTGAACATGCTGCAGATGAGCGTGCTCTGCGCGGCCGCGAGCGTGCCCGCGATCATCGTGTCGGCGATCGTGATGGCGGCGCCGATCGGCGGACTGCCGCCCGCGGTCGCGGTCGCGATCCCCATCGCGCTGCTCACCCCGGTGGCGGTGGCGCGGATCTCGTGGCTCCCGTCCTGACGCGCCGCCACGAGTCCGCGAGCGAGTCGTCGAAGACCGTCGGCTCCACGCCGCGCAGGATCTCCTGCGCGAGGGTGTCCATCCGTGCGCGCTCCTGCGCCAGGCGCACCGCGCGCTCGGCCTCCGCGCGCACGGACTCGAGCGTCACGCCGTCGCCGGGCTCCTGGCCGTCGTGCCGCACGATCAGGTAGCCGGTGCCGACGAGCACGGGCGGCGAGACGCCGTCCTTCGCGGGGATCGCCCAGAGCGCCTCGCGCACCGCGGCGGGCACGCCCGGGTCGAGCCGGCTCATCGCGTTCACGAGCCCGCCGCGCGCGGCGCTCGGGTCGGTGCTCAGCTCGGCCGCAAGGTCCTCGAAGCGCTCTCCCTTCGCGAGCCGGTCGGCCACCGCCTGCGCGGCGCGGAGGTCGGGCACGGCGATGACCCGAGCGCGCCGGCGCGGCCCGTGCGCGGCGTCGTGCGCCGCCACGACCTGCGCCTCCTGCACCGTGACGTCGGGCGCCACGAGCGCGCGCAGCGTCGCGTTGCGGCGGAGCAGGGCGCGCCATCGCACCGGTCCGAGCCCCTGGCGCACGCGGACCTCGGCGAGCAGCCGCTCGGCCTTCGCGGGGTCGCGGTCGAGGTACCCGCGCAGCGTTGCTTCCTCGCGCGCGAGGGCCGCGTCGTCCGGCGCGATGCCGCGCTCGCGCGCGCGTTCCTCGAGCAGCTGGTCCAGCAGGATCTCCTGCAGCGCCGCGCTGCCCGCGAGCTCGGCGAGCACGGGACGGAGCCGGTCCCAGGTGACGGTCTCCTGCCGCCAGATGGCCGCGATCCCGGCGGCCCCGTCCGCGCTCTTCGCACCCACGGCGGGGGCAGTCGTCGCCGGGTCCTGCGCGGCGGGAGCGGGCGGTTCGAGGCCGAGTGCTGCGGAGATCGCCAGCGTCGCGAGGATCGCGGTCGTCATCGGCGCGAGTCTACGGATCAGGGCGCGGTCGCGGCGGGGGCGGGCAGTTCGTACACCGTGCCGCCCGAGGTCAGCGTCGCGACCGGGCGCAGCATTCCCGCGACGGCGCGCACCCGCGCGGCGTCGAGCGCCGGGTCGAGCCAGCCCGCGGCCTTCCAGCGCGCGAGCATCGCCTCGCCGATCGCCAGGTGCGTGAGTCCCTCGGCGCGCATCGCCGCGATCGCGGCGCCCGGGTCGTCGGGGTGCACGCGGAGCGCGCGCGCGAGCGGGCCGCCGTCCCAGACGGTGCCCCAGACGGGCGTGGACTTGCACCAGAAGACGTCGGCCTCGCCCTCGCAGCCGAGCACGGCCCCGCGCGGCAGCAGCCAGTTCGAGAACCACGCAAGCGGTACCGGGTCGCCTGCGGCGGCCATCGCCTCTGCGTCAGCCTTCGTGCCGGGGCCGAGGCGGTCGATGCCCGCGCCGAGCGCCTCGCGGAGCGCCCACGCGCCGTTCGGTCCGGACATCCGCGGGTCCGCGCGCGAGACGAGCCACGGCTGCGCGCACCACGCGAGCATCGCGGCAGCGAGCGCACCGCCGATGGCGACGCGCTGCGCGGAGCCTGCGTCGGCCTTCCGCGGCGCGAACGCGACGCCGATCGCCGCACAGAGCGGCACGGCGCACGGCAGCAGGAAGCGCGCCTTCAGGTGCGTGGCGAGCATCCAGAAGGCGCACTGCGCGACGAAGACCGCCGCGAGCGCGAGCGCCGCGCGCGGCAACCGGAACGCCGCCACCGCGAGCGCCACCGATCCCGCGCCGAACGCGAGGCCCCACTGCGCCTGCCACGGGTCTGGTCCGGGCGGCGGGCCCATGCCTTCGATGAATCCGTTCGTCCAGAGCGCCGCGAACCGCGCGTCGAGCCCCGTGCCCGGCGCAGCGGCGTGTCCGCCAGCGAACCGCGTCAGCTGCTCGGCGGTCCACCAGCCCGGGGCGTCACCCGCGAACGGAAACAGCGGGTTGCCGATCGTGACCCAGTTGCGGACGAGCCACGGCAGCAGCACGAGCACCGCCACGGGCGCCGCGAAGAGCGCGCCGCGGACGAGGTTCCGCCGAGCGGCCGGCGTGGCCATGACCACGGCCCACGCGACGAACGGCAGCACCGCCGTGCCGAGGGCGGTCAGCTTGCTGCCGACCGCCGCCGCGAGCGCAAGCCCGACAGCGATACCGGCGCGCCCCGATCCCTCGCCTGATTCTCGCGTTCCCCCCGTGATCCACGCGAGCATCGCCGTCGAGAGGAAGAGGAGCGGTGCCATGTCGTTGTAGGCGAGGCTTCCCGTCACGGTCACCCACGGGATGCCGAGCACCGCGGTCGTCGTGATGCCGGTGGCCCAGGCGCGCGCCCGCGGCGAGGCGTCCGTCGGCAGAAGCGCCGCGGCGAGCACGCCCGTCACGAGCGCTGCGGCGACGGCGATCGCCGCATGCATCCACTGTGCCGCGCCCGCGGCCTCGTGCACGGTCGCGAACGACGCGAGCGTCCACAGCTGCAGCGTGCCCGTCTCGACGAAGCTCGGGAACGCGGAATACACGCTGTCTCGAAGCGGCTGGACACGGCCGAGCTCGAGCCATTCCTTCGGCAGCTGCAGGTGGTAGCTGAGCGCGTCGTAGCCGCCGAACTCGGTTGCCCACGCGATGCCGGGAGGCAGCGCGGCCGCGGCGGCGAGCAGGGCGATCGCGAGGATCGACGGCCACGCAAGCCGCCAGGGACCGAGCAGCAGCTCGCCGAAGGCTCCGCCTTGACCGCGGCGCATGAGGCCGAAGCTCGCACCGTTGGCGATGATGGCCCACTCGGCGAGCCGCCAGCC